>JAQGHT010000154.1 GCA_028291565.1 Planctomycetaceae bacterium
CGCTGGTCGGATTCGGAACCCAGTTTCTGGACGGGGAACTGGATGGACTTCCAGATCTGGTTGTGACCAATGGTCACGTCTACGATTTAAGCTATCAGGGGCGACCGTACCGAATGTCCCCGCAGTATTTCCGAAATTTGGGTGGCGGCCGGTTTGAGGAACTCGGTCCGCAAAAGTCAGGCGACTTTTTTTCCCAGAAGCTCCTCGGACGGGGTTTGGCACGTCTGGACTGGAATCGTGATGGCCGGGAGGATTTCGCCGTCTCGCATCTGAACTCCGCAGCCGCTCTGGTCCTAAATGACACTCCGCAAGCTGATGTGGGACATTACTTTGCGATCCAGTTGCGAGGCACAGCGAGCAATCGAGATGCCATAGGTACGCGAATCCGGATCGTCACCGCTTCCAACGTGCTCAACGAGCAGTTGACCGCTGGCGACGGTTACGAATCCAGCAATCAACGCCAAATCATCGTTGGAACTGGCACTGAACGCCGCGTTATCCAAGTCGAAGTTCGATGGCTCAGCGGATTGGTCCAGGCATTCGGCCCCTTTGATTCCGAATCAGAGATCATGATTGTGGAAGGATGCCCTCGCGTACACAAACTGTCACGTAAACCTCTTTCAAGTGGACTCAAGAGGTAATACGGCCCTAAAAGACCCGTGCATACTGACAACGACTGAGCGACACGCCGCAACCTACTATACAGTAATGCTTTACACAGACACAGCAAGCCACATTGTGTGTTCTTCGTTGTGCAGTCGTTGCGACAATTGCCCGCAGAACGATTGGCCCGACCTGTCCGGCCAGCACTTGGAATGAGCTGCCGGATTGACACTTGGCACTTGATTTGGCAAAACGTCAGCAAGCCGACACAATTGCAGTGAAAATGACGAATTGTCAAGAGACGGCAACAATTAGTTTGACATAATGTCATTTATTTGTAAAATAAATAAATGACGTCATTTTCGGACATCCATTCCCTGACGTCTGCGCGGCACATCTGTTCCAGTATTAAATTCAGTTTTGGGCTATTTTCAACCTTGAGGCGATCATGCGTGTGGGCATTTTCAATTGGCTATTGATTGTTTCTTCTTGCGCTGGGCTTGCGGGCTGCGGGGCTTCAGAGAGCCTGGGTCGACTGCCCATCAAAGGAACCGTCATTATGGACGGAGAGCCACTTGATCACGGTGCTATTGATTTTAAGCCACAAGGAACTGGCGCTCACCTCGTTGGCGCCGGAGCGGTGATTGAAGATGGCAAATTCTCGATTCCCGCTGACCAGGGATTGATACCAGGAAAATACATGGTATCCATTTCTGCGCCAGACAAAGAAGGAGCAGGTGGCCCGGGTACCGAGCAGTCTCCTGAGGCCGCCATGAACAGTGTGGCGAACGCTCCACCGATCAACGAGCGACTTCCCGCCAAGTACAATGCAACAACTGAACTCATGAAAGACGTCACGAGTCCAGGTCCGAATGAATTTGAATTCAAAGTTGAATCGATAAAAAAATAATCATCGCTTGGGCAAATCTGCTTGAAGCCGATCAAACAGACAAATTGGCCATGTTTCGCATCAACGGTTGTGCATTAATGATCATATTCGGTCATTAAGATTTGTCCTTTTCATTGTTGCCGAGGAACTTAAGTTATGTGGCGAAATCGTCTCAAGAGGGGCTTTACCCTCATTGAATTGTTGGTTGTGATCGCGATCATCGCGGTCCTGATTGCGTTGTTGCTTCCTGCGGTCCAGCAAGCGCGTGAAGCGGCCCGGCGTTCTCAATGCAAGAACAATCTGAAACAACTTGGCGTGGCTTTGCACAATTACCACGACACCATGACAATTCTGCCATTTGGCAGTCATGGCGACCAGTCAGGACATACCTGGTGCTTGTATATCATGCCCTATATTGATCAGGCAAACATTTACAATCAGTGGGTGTTCAATTGCAGCTATTACGGATCGAACGCCGCCGTTCGCCGAAATTCGGTTCCAGTCTACACATGTCCCAGCGATACACCGTCTCAATGGTGGGACAGCAATCCTTTGTACAACTACGTTGTTTGCCTTGGGACGACCAACAATGCACACACGTCGCCCTTAAATGGCGTCAACTGGTACCCTGGTGCGTTCGATGTCGTTGACTCCGGCAGTTGCGGTGGAAATGCGCCCAAGACGTATCGCTTCCGTGACATTAACGATGGCCTGAGCAATACGATCTTCATGGGGGAAGTGCGACAAGGCCCAGTGAATCAGGACATCCGTGGCCTGGCCTGGTACGGACCATTTAACGGTTTCACCACGAATATTGGACCGAATTCCTCTTCTCCCGATACAATGGTTGGGTTTTGCAACAATCAACCAACGTTAGGAATGCCTTGTGTTGGCGGTACGACAGCCTTGGGAGCACGCAGCAAACACGTTGGTGGTGTCCACACGGTAATGGGAGACGGTGCAGTGCGGTTCGTGTCGAACAATGTCAATTTGCCAACCTGGCAGGCGATCAGCTCAATCCAAGGCGGTGAAGTCGTCGGCGATTTCTAACACCCTGATTGCATAGCGGGCTGATTAGGAGCGAAGTCATGCGGGCTGGCAGTTTTTGTCAGCCCGCTTTCATTTGAAAAAGGGGCCTGCAGTGTCTACTACTTTCTCGATGCCAGCGAGACAGTCGTGGATCATCTCACCGACATATGATGCCCTGTTCCTGATCGGATCCGCGTTTTGGGTCGGTGGGGCCTTCCTGATCGCTCAAGCTTTGGGTTGCGCTCATGGGTTGGCAATTTTTGTCTTGTATGTCATGGCGACGGGGCATCATTTGCCAGGTTTCTTACGGATCTATACGGATCCCGAGCTCTTTCGACAATATCGTTGGCGATTCCTCTTCTTTCCGCCGTTTATTGTTGGCCTGGCAATCGTACTTGCGGCGTTTGATTTGCATGTGCTGACCATTGTGACCTTTATCTGGGGTCTATGGCATGGCATGATGCAGGTCTATGGATTCGCGCGGATCTATGATGCAAAGCAGGGCGAAATCTCACCACTCACAGCGCGACTTGACTGGTCGCTGTGTGTGTCCTGGTTTCTTCTCCTTTCTTTCGGCAGCACGTTTTTTGCAGACGACTTTCGAACTCGAACCGCCGATGCGGGGACCAGCTATATCGCGGAATTGTTGTTATCGCCCGTGTTGCTCGGCATGCTCATTAGCGCGGCGGTAACAATTTCGCTTGTTCATATTGCCTATTCGCTGTGGGCGTGGTGGTGCGGGCGGCGCATTAGTATTCTGAAGTTTTTATTGCTGGGGAGTTCCATCGGCTTGTTCTGCGTGAGCTACCGCTTGCTCGCGCATGACAAACTTGTCGGACTCGCCACTTGGGAGGCCTTTCACGACATTCAGTATTATGCAATTGTCTGGGCCTATAATCGCCGGAGCAGCGAGAGACGACAGTTGTCAGCCGTCGGCCGGATGATGTTTCAATCTCGACCGCTGCATGTGGTGCTTTATTTGGCGCTCATCGCTTTGTACGGAGGACTTGATTTCGGCTCGCGGACATTTCTAGACTCGGCGACCGGTGAAACTCTGCGACCAGTCCTCGTGGCGTCGGCCTTTTTACACTTTTATTTTGATGGATTCATCTGGAAAATCCGCCGTGTCAATGTGCGACGCGATTTGAATATCGAAGCACATCCAGCGGTGTCCGTGCCGCCGCATGGAATCAAGAAAGACACTAATGAAGCCCACGTTCAACTGGGGTTCGGCGATCTCTTGAAACAAGTTGCGCTGATCAGCTTCCCAATCGTAGTCTTATTGGGGCTCGAAGTTGACCGCGCGACATGGGAACGCCCCGCTTCCGAATTCGCCGTAACCCTCTTTCCCAACAGTACCGAAACACATCGCAATCTGGCTCGGCTTTATGAGCGTGATCGTGTCTGGGATTATGCTGTTCGTGAATATCAAAGAGCAGTGGAATTGGATCCAAAGTCATGGCGGGCGCAATTTGGGCTGGGAGTCGCACTCGTTCAAGTCGGTCAATTGCCGAGCGCGAGACAATGTTTTCTGGCAGCTCTTGAGGCGGATTCCGCATCCGTCGACGTCGATTTCAACTTGGCGATGCTGGACTGGCAAACTCAGCAATACAAAGAGTCCCTGCGCCTATTGCGCTCCGCGGATGCGAAGTTCCCCGGCAATCCTCGAGTCTTGACGACTTTGGCCACCTTCTTAACGACTTGCCCGGAACGCAATTTAAGAGATCCGCGCGCGGCGCTGGAGTTTGGGGAGCGGGCCTTAATGTTCGCAGATCAATCGCATCAACCTGAAGTGCTTGATGCGATCGCAGCTGCTTACGCTTTACAGGGAGAATTCAAGTCTGCGACCGCTGCAATTGAGAAAGGGATTACAATTGCTCAGAAACAGCACAATGCTCGACGCGTACAGGCGTTGACCAGAATGCTGTCACTTTATCAGAATGCGTTGAAGCAGTAAGCGGGTGATTGGACGCTGCCGGATCGGGATTGAGTGTTCAATTTTGCACTTTGACCGGCGATGAGCTTGGAATTCGCGAGTCATTTGCTCAACCAAGCCTCAAGTCTTATCGAGACTTTTCGTTGATCTCCCGCGCACCTGATGGGGGAGGCCACGGCTTTTGCAATTCTTGTTTTCCGAAGTATTACGCGGGAAAATCGTGCAAGAGCCGTTGAACCAACGCACCGGGGCGAACCCGGTGGGGCAGCGGGGGCGGCGTAAAATGTCGTGACATCAAGCGATTTCTCCGACCAAATCTGATGCTTGAACACCCGCCCGGTTTCGTCCTCAGGATTGATCGATCCGTTCTCACTTCGTTTTTTCACTACGGAAATACTGTTTGACAACGTTGCGATGTTTGGGGCTGAGCTGGCGGCTCCAGGTGGCGTCTCCCAGCGATGTCTTACCGGCTTGCAGTGCGCGTTTCGCCGCAGAGGCTGCGGCATCGTCATTGGGAGCGACAAATTGAATGCCGGAAATCTCATCCTTCGGTTTGTCGAGGAATCCGGGTGGCAGTAGCACTTCTTTGAATTTCAGCTTCTTGGCGTCGGTTTCATCGCCCCAGGTCATTTCGGCATCTCCGCGGCCCCGGTTCAATCCGCCTTTTCCTGGTTTCCCGTCCTGATCTTCTCCGTCCTCGCCCGAAGTCCCGTCCCCAGGCTCCTGGCCAGCTTCCCCTTCACCGTTTTCTCTGGCGCGCTGTCTGGCTTTCTCTTTGAGTTCCTCCAGTTTTTGCTTTTCTTTCTCCAATTCCTGTTTCAATTGATTGAGCAGTTCCTGCCGTTCCTGGGGATCACTCGGCAACTGCGGCTTGCCGTCTTTCATCAATTGTTCCAGTCGCTTCTGCAACTCTGGATTGACCCTCCCTTCTTTGCCGGGCGAGAGTTTTTGTTCGGCCTCTTTGGCCTTCTTGATCAACTCGTCGATCGCTTCTTCGACATCGCGTTCCAACTGTTCCTGTTCCTGGGGACTGATGGCCTGATCCTGTCCTTTGCCGAGATTCGCCAATCGGCCAACTGCGTTGCGATACTTTTGAGATTTCGCCGCCGCTTCGTTCACCCTCAGCTGTAGTCGCTCCTGTAAGGCATCCAACGTTTCCCAGTTCTCGTGTGACAACGGGGTATCCTTGGCTTCCTGCTGGATCTTATCAATTTCCTGCTGGATCTGGTCCTTTTCTTCCTGCTTGAGGATTTGTGCTTGTTCGAGAGACTCCTTGAGTTCTTCCAATCGAGCGGTGGCTGCTTTGGCGACTTCTTGGGGCGTGATCGGCGTTGACTGGGCTTCGCGCAAGGGTACAAAACAAACTGCGATCGCGAACACAACTGGCGCAATCAGAAACGACGCAAACCGTCTGGGGTGAATGCGGGGCAGGGCCTGTTTCCACTGGCCATCGAATCGCCTCAGTTGATCATTCCATTCGGGATTGGGCTGTTCTTCCAGTGTCATCAGCAATCCACCGGCATTCAGCCGCTGATCGAGCATCGCGACGGTGATTCGGCGTGGCTGAAGATGCTTTTGAGCCCACCACCAGGCCCAGCCCGCGACGGGCAATGCGCCCGCCGCCAACCTTAACACATGCGGCCAGAAGTGAGGCAATGTCAGCCGGACAGCCAGCACAATTGTGCCGAACACAAACCAGAAAATGACGAACCCATCAGCCGCGCGATGCAGGAATTCGCCCCACAGGATACGAGCCTGAAACCGGTCAATCCAACGCTGCATCGGGGACATGGAGAAGCCTCAACGGCCGGGAAGCGAGAAAATGTACCGCTTGATTGTATCAGCAACAGCCGCATGTTGCACACGTTGGAAAAGGGCATCTGTTGATATCTCTATAGCTTGGGAATCTGTTGTAACAATGCTTGAGCCTGTCCGCGAATGTCGCCAAATCGTGAGGGCCATTCTGTCTTCTGCAAAATCTCAATCGACTTCTTCGCGGCGGCCCATTGTTTCTGGTGGAGCTGGGCGGCCGTCAGTTTCATGAGTCCTGTTGGCTCCAGCTTTCGGAGTTTCGCCACGAGTTCCCAGTGCGGAATGGCTTCGTCCCAGCGTTCCTGCTTTTGTCGCAGCTCCGCCATCGCGGCTTGATTCTCTGACTCGTTGGGAGCGGCCTCAATGATCGAGGTCGCCGCCCGTTCGGCTTCGGCCTCGTCGTCTTTCAGACGCGCGGCCAATTGCTGATACAAGCTCAAGTCGTGCCGTTCCAGGTCAATCAATTTCAACAGCTGTTTGACCGCCAGGCCTTTGTATTTGGCGGGATCCCCCGCGTCATAGCAGGCCATCAAGGCTTGATGTACCGCTTTATCGTTTGGCTGCAGGGCCACCGCGAGCTGAAGTTGAGCGATGGCCTGATCCCATTGACCTCGTTTTTGATAGGTCAGGCCGATCTGCTTTCGCAGAACAGGACTATCCTGTCCCGTTTTGATCGCTTGCTCATCCAGATATCGAACATAGTCATCCAGATCCTTCGCAGCTTGCAAGACAAGCTGGAGCGTCGACACCGTTTTCTCGCGTTCCTCGTGCCGGGCATGCCAACAGACAATGGCCGCGGATGCCGCCTCAACGGCTTCACGAGTCTGTCCCAGGGTGGAATATCCTAAGGCCAAATCTTGATACCAACGCGAGAGTACTCCATCACCCAGTCCGCTACCCGAATGGCTGCGTTGATGCAGCTTGATCGCTTCGATGTGCAGGCCGACGGCTCGCGCTGTCAGGGAGCATTCCCGGCAGGCCATAGCCAAAGCGGAGATGTTGCCCTCGGTCCAGCGGCCCCCTTCGTGAAAGTGCTTTTCGGTTTTATCAGTCAATTCCAGGAGCTGTTCAGCCCGCTGTGTCCGGAAGTATGCCGACATCAGTTGCGTGCGATACCGGAGGTTGTCGGGATATTCCTTCACGAGTGGTTCGAGCAACGAAATCATGTCGGCATATCGACTTTCCGAATGCAACCAGTTCACTAACTGAGTCTGGCCTGCGACATCGAGCAAGCCGTCACGCTGCGCGAGGAACAGAATTTCGATGGCTCGCGGATGAACGTTGACTCCGGTCCACAGATATTGGGCGACAGCCATTGCACGCCGTCCGGATGTCTTGCGTTCGGCATAGACTTCATTTGCGGTCCGTTCGAAATCGGCCGTCTTCTGTGACCAGTACGAACCGGGATAATGAATGTAATACAGATATTGACTTCGACCTTCTCCGGTCGTGAGTTCGCGGCGCAATTCAGCGAGCGTCAATTTCAGCAGGCGCGGGTCCAGATCCTGCAGATCTTGATTGGCGCCGATGGTTTCTTGCAGTCGCGCGCCAACTTCGTGCCCGAACGCGTTCCAGGCATTGTTCCAATCCAGATCCATCCAGGCTGGATATTGCTCCATTCGCTCGATGAGATACCGCAGAGCGTCGCGTGACCCCAGGACATCGAGAATGACCCGGGATGGCGCATGCGCCGTGTTGCGATACTGGGACTGCTGATTCTTAAGAACCGCGGGCATCAATTCAAAGGCGAATTTGCGGACTCCCGGGGCAACCGCTGCGAATTTCTTCTGACGTCCAATTTCGAACGTGCCAGCCAACCGCGTGACAACCGTGAAACGGACATTTTCGTCCGACGACCGATCGATCTCGTCCAAGCTCTTTTGCACCAGATTCTGGAACAGTGTCTCACCTGCCCCCAATGTCACTGTCCCGTCATTTTGCAACGCATGGTTGTACAGCATGAGCAATCGGTCTTGCAGCCACTTCCGTTGCTCAGCCTGCTCGGGCCGGGCCAGGTATTTTCGCAGGACCATTTCACCACTAGCGTGTTGCGTGGCATTTTCCAGAAGCTGCAGATAATTTCCCAACAAGTCGTTGTCCTGGTGTGGCCATTGCCCCTTATGTATTTGATCATAGGCAGTGACTTCCGCTTCCATCTCACGTAGCGCCTCATCCTGACGATGGTAATCCCAGAATAACACATGACAATAATCGTCCGTGATCTGCAGGTGCTCGCGACTGGCGGCAGGCGCGAGCTTTTGTAATTCACGCAGCTCCCGCAATTGTTCTTCAACCAGTTTTGGGTGGCGCAGCGTGCCCAGGTCACGTAAGAATTGCGCCATCTCGGCCAGTTCACCATCCGCCCACTTTCGTTGGAAGGCCCGTTGCAACGCAGCAAGAGCCGCCTCAATGTGTGGTCCTGGCTGGTTCAAGATTTCCGAAGACTGCCGTTCCACAACCGCTTCCAGGAGATCCAAAGCCCGCAAATCAGTCGGCGTTCTTTCTCCTTCTCGTAGTTTCTTGATTTTGGCGATAATCTCGTCCGCCGTCGCTTCATTGCGAACTTCATACAATACCTGAGATTTGAGATTGATGATGAAGCGATAGGCCTGCTGGGGCGTCCGGCCCAATACGGCTTCGGGAAGCATCTGCAGGAGCCGGAAGTCGCGCGTCGCGGCATACAAGTCACGCAGCGGCCACAGATAACTCTCTGGCTGAGACGTCTTCGCAAACAGTGCTTTCCAGGCGAACAAGGTATTCTCGTCCAGTTCGCTCGGCAATGGAATGTTCGGTTGCATCCAGCGATTGCGAACCTGATGTAGCATATTATTCAGAGAATTCTCTGGCATCTGCTTAAAGGCTTCGACACGAGCACGCTCAAAAGACTCACGCCGATTCAATGCGAGATACCAGTCGGCCAGTGACCGATAACCTTCCGCGGACAGCAGCTTGTCCTTCTCCGCGGCTTCAAATAGTGGGATCGCCTCATCGAGTTTCCCACGTTCGGCTAACAGCCGACCGAGCAGAATTCTCCAGGAGGCGGTGGACACATCGTTGCGAATCCAATCTCGCAATTCGCGTTCCAGATCCTCCGGGCGGTCCAATGCGATCAGGACCTGGAACTTGGCATAGCGCCAGGACGTTGCGACATCGCCGCCGTAACCAATTCCCGCGTCAATGAATTTCAACAATTTCTGCGCGCTAGTCGGTGGCGCCGAACGGCGACTTCCGAGATGCAGCAGCGTTGTAAAAGCCCGCTGCCGGAGCAGAGAATCGAAATAGTCTTGCTGAAGTTCGAGGGCAGTGTGTTTGGGTTCTGTGTCTTCATCGTCTTGCGTTTCACGCTTTGGAGGCGCGTCCCCGAGCAGCTTCCAGCAGCTGGCCTCGATTTCCGGCAAGTGTTGAGACAATTTCACTTCGAGCCACGCTTGTTCCATGCGGATCCACGCGGCGAATGACGCTTGCGGCTCTTTGGCAGCTTCAGTGGACAATCGCGTCGCGACTCCCTGCTGGGCAGCCGTGCGAATTTCTGCCCGCTTCTTCGCCAGTTCCTGTCGTGTCAGTTTGTGCGTTTCTCCGTGGTCCTGCAGCTCTTTTGAAGCCAACGCAATACGATTCGCGACCATCTGGTCCACATAGCGATAGAGCGCGGGAATCAAGTAGAACAGTCTTTCCACAGGCTCCTTGGAGTCAGACAATTGCCGCAGTCTTTCAAAAGTTTCTTGTTCGACCTGATCGGACCAGGCCACAGCCAGCAGCGCTTCAAACAAGCTCGAGATATATGACGTCTTGTACTCCGCGGGAGCGGAGCTGAGGCGTTCCCGCAGGAAGGGGAGATACTCTGAGTCTCGAAATCGAGCGGCGTAGATCGACACCAGCGTTTCACCGAGCGAGTGCTTTTCCGGCTTGTCTTGTGTCTGTGCCCAGCGAACCTGGATCGCGGCAGCGATCTTCTTCCAGATCGCCAGGTCGACTTCACTGGCATCGAATTGCTTCCGACCATTGACCGCCTGAGCAAATTCCATACGGCCGGAACTGGCCCATTGCACGAGGGAGTTCAGCTGGACCGTGGTGAATTTTTCGGGCTCTGTTTGCAGTAATCCGAGGAACTCAGCACGCAATCGATCACAGGCATCTGTCTGGTTGAAATAATGGTTGCCCATGACACGCTGGGTGATATCGAAGTGCTGCTCGTGGTGTGCAAAGAACCGTGCGGCAGCGGCCAGCGGATCGACCCACCGCTCGGGCATCCGCTGGACCGAAACGTGCGGAATCTGTCCGAGTGCGAAGTTGATCGCCACATTGAGCTTGACCGCAGTTCCCGCTGGCAGCCGGCCCTCGATTTGAGCTGCGCCAAGCCACTTCTCGACGGTCGCATTCGCCGCCTCGAGTTGGTTATTGAAGAGCATCGCGGAGAGATATTCACCATATCCCGCATTGGTTTCTGGATTGCGTTCGATCCACTGGGATGTGAACTTCAACAGGTCTTCCCATCGCGCTTGTGAACGGTAAAAATCCGCCAACGCCGCGTTCAAAGCTTCCGACTCGGACGCAGTCCGTTCGATCTTGCGGTCGAGTTCCTGTTTTAGCCAGGCCAGCGAGGCGTCGGTCTGACCAACGCTTCGCAAGCGTCGGGAAAACTCGATTTGCGCGTACAAATTCCAGGGCGATTGCTCGGCCAGAACTTTCCGGATACCGAGTGCTTCTTCCCCCCGGCCCAACGCTTCATAACAACTGGCCAGTCGATCCTGCCAGCGAGTGACCGCATCGAGTTCCGCCGGCTGCCGGTCATAGAGTGGTTTCAGCAGTTGCACGAGTTCCAGATATTCCGGCCAGGCGGTAATCCCATAGGCCTGGCCGAGCAAAAATTCTGCCAGATAAAGCTCATCGGCCTGCTTGTTCGCCACCAGGCGACCAGCTTCCTCCAAGTACCACACGCGGCCCTCATTATTGCGACGGATCGCAGCATAAATCAGTGGGCGCAACCAGCGTACTCCCGGTTTGTTCAGCTGGAGTTTTTCAATGGCTGTGACATGCTTCAGCAAGTCATCCCATTGCTGCAGGCTTGCCGTATGCATGATCATTCGCAACTGGTCGTCAAAGCCCGCGGAACCGTCCGTGGCTTTCTGCCGTGCCGTCTTCAGTTTCACAAACGGGAGATGAATCAACTGGACTCGGGGCATTGCAGACAATTCCACATCCAGCAGTTGCTGATATTGGCCTTGTGTGCGAGCTTGGACATCCCAGTTGTTTTCTCCGATCTTTTGTCCTTTAGCGTCCGTAATCAGCGATTTCCTGGCCCACCAGGACCCGGCGATTTGCACAAAATCCGAGTATGCGGTTGTTCCGGTCAACTTCCCTTCATCAAACGCCTCTTGCTTGACCAGCACGTGTTTCGCAGTATCGATTGTGAAATGTTGCTCAAACGTCGAATTCGGGATGGTCAGGATCAGCTTGACGAGATTCTCACCAGCCGGTTGGACACGGGCCCGATAATTCGGCATCGATTCATGCAAGGCCGTCAATGAAGAATCGTACAGCCCCAGGGGGAGTGCCAAAAAATCCGTTTTCTGTGTAGGACGAACGCGTCCTAAAAGGAGGGCGAGCGAAAAGACGCCTCGTTCCTTCGCCAGGCAGTAGTCGACGATCACGTTTGTGCCTGGATTCAAGGTCCGCGTGAGCCAGGCGCGAGGCGAATACAACACCAGGTCAGTATTTTTTGATTCGCGGCGATTCCAGCGTGGATCAAATGTCTCTGCAACTCGACGGAGTTCAAGTCCGCCTTCAAGTTTGCGAAGTGAGTCGATCCGCAACAGGCTGCGTGACACAGCGAGAGCCTCTGGCGACCACGACTCGGGAGCCTTGACCGCGACGGGAGCCTCAAGTGGCGCAGCTGCTAGAGCCGGGAAGAGTGTCGTGACCCATGCCAGATAGTTGGGTGAGTCACCACGTCTGGATGCGCTTTCAGAACGTGGGCGATAAATCTCATTGCTGAGATAGGCACTTGTCCCACGTTCCGCCTTCAATTTTGAAAGATTTGACACGAAGTCCATCCGACCAAAGCTCCTGGAATCCGATGGCTTGAATCCTCCGACGGGTCGATGAAAACTCGGCATCGCGACTCGTTTCGAGAGAAAGCCTTCGTCGGCCAGGTCGCTGTCGAAATCGACGCTGTCGCTGACTCCGATTCCAAGCTTTAAATCGTCACCAAAGTTTCTGTCTGGACCGGAATCGTCTGCGCCAAGTTCAGCCCTGTCGCTCCGATCCTGTTTGGCATCGGATTCGCCATATCCGAGGCCGAAATCCCAAGACTCCCCAGCTCTTCCGGCGAATTCGCCTCCCCCGGCTCCACCTCCGAATCCACCCATTCCACCAGGATACAAGTCGGCCCGTCCTGGTTCCATCGGTTGCGAGACATCCCCCAGTGACATCCAAAGTCCATCCATCAGCCCGTCACTTTGACCATCCTGGTCAAAGGCAAAGCCAGACATGACTGATGCACCAACCGGGCCTGATACCGGAGACAACTCCTGGGCACCTTCCCAGTAGAGTGACTCGGAATTCGACGACAATCGTCCCAGCCGAGATTTGCGTCCCAGTGATTGGATCTGACGCTGGAAAATCGCCGGATTTCGCCCCAAGTCTGCCCAACCGCGAACGATTTTGCGATGCAGTCCCTGACGCCAATTGCCAGCCAGCTTCATCTGTTGTTGCAACAGTTCAAAGTTCGCGTTGCCCCGGCCTTCAGCGAAAAAGCGTTCGCCATCACGCATTTCGTAGCGTCTCTGAACACCAAATCGCTCTCGATCTGCGTCACTTTCCAACACCAGCAAAGACGTGTACGGAGTGATAATATGGAACTCTTCAGACAACCGGATGATCAAATCACGAATGGCGTCGCTGCCCCCTTGTTGCAACAAATGGTCGAGATGTGAGCGGGCCCACAGACGCGGGATGAAGGAATTGCCCGCCTCGGCATCTTGCAGATTGACCTTGGCGACGTAGCGGATCGACTCCGCCCCACGCTGGCCGGTTACGACGATTTCACCTTGCTGGTCCTTGCCTTCGGGCAGGTAGCGACCGACCAGAATTTGCTGCGTTCCGACGGCCAGATTTGGCAGCCGTTCCGGGTAAACGGCGGCCACCTTAAGACCTCGGAATTCCACTTTCAAATCGCGGAGTCCGGGCTGAGCGATCTCGTTGAGTAACTCCAAAGCAACCGCTTGTGGCGTTTGTTCTCCAGTGATGGAACGAACCGATCCACCCCCCAGAGAAGCAATCCCCTTCAAAACAACGGCTTCATAGGAGTTTCCGACGGTCACCGCGTGGAAGCCACGTCGTTGTCCGGCTGGCGTATCTTTTTCAGCCGTTACCGGTTTGACAGAACT
>JAQGHT010000162.1 GCA_028291565.1 Planctomycetaceae bacterium
AGTTCTGGTGCCGGCTTCCCGGGCTGATCTTCCGCAAAGAGCTGCCCCCACAGCCCCAATCCGACAATTCCGATCCAACACAGATGGCGAGCTTGCGACATGCTTTACGGCTCCTGAATCATGAGGCTTCGTAGGCTGAAATTCCAACTGAGACTGAATTTCGGATTTTATAGAATCGGGACGAAATATTCCGCTGCCAGAAGTTTTTGTGAGATCCGGCCGTGTGCGAATACTGCTGCCGCAGCACTTTATTAGGTTTGCCGCCACCCAATTTTCCAGTTTTTCACAATTCTGTGCGACAGATCGATACAAATCGCGGCTGACGCGCAAATTCCTTTTGATTATGATGAATTGTACTTTTCGCGGCCGCGAATGAGTCTTGTTCAATACTGATCCCCGCGATCAAACGTCTCATTCTTAACCGTGCGTGGTATAGTTACGTTTCAAATCGGCCCCGAAACTGGATTGTGAGCCTGAGAACGAGAATGAGTCTCAGAGGCATGGGATCTAAGATGACGGAGTGCTGTTCGTTCTGTATCCAGCGTGTTGACGGTTGTCTGTGACGGAGAATGGTCGCTCAGGTAATAATCTCGGAATCTTGGAGGGCATTGCCTCTCTGTGATTCGAGGTTTTTGAAGTCAACCTGGGAGCTACGCTTCGTCGAGGTTCCGAATGAAGGTCGCTGGGAATGGATGAACAACGCGAGCGTGACGTCGTGCGCGGCCTGCTTGACGGGCAAGCGGACGCGTGGCGCGCGTGCTATGACGAATATGCCGAATTGGTATGGCGGACTATTGCGCGAGCGATGGGACCGTATTCCTCTGAGGTTCCCGATGTCGTTCAAGAAACGTTTATTGCAGCCGCGAAGTCTGTGCAGACGTTTCACGCGGATCGAGGCACCTTGGGGCATTGGTTGCAAGGCATTGCGCGGTTACAGGTTGCGCTGCACTATCGCCGCGAGGGGCGGCATGCGCGGTTGCGGCGGGCGATGAACAGCCTTATCGAAGCCGATTGGCGGATCGATCCAGGCTGGTTGCAGGAACAGGCTGACCGAGCCGATAGTCCACCCGAAGAAGAACTAGAAACCGCCGAGACAGCAACACTGATTCGCGCGGCCCTCACCGAATTACCACCCGACTACGAATTCCTTCTTACGGCGCGCTACCTGGACGACGTCTCGGTCGAGGAACTGGCGCGTCGTGATGAAACCACGGAAGTGGCAGTCAGATCGAAATTAGCGAGAGCTCGCCGGGCTCTCAAAGAGGTCTTCTTATCCAGGGGTTGTATTGGTGAAGACACCCCGGCAAGTGAGCAGCATGCGACGTAACGATTTTACTCCCGATGAAGCCCGGATTGGGCGGCTGATTCAGTCGCTTGGTCACAGCGCGCCCGCGCCCGACGCCGAGTTTCTCAAGCGGCTCCGTGAAAGTACGACCGCGGTATTTCTCGACGCGCAACGCCAGAATGTGGGAAAGGTCCAAGTGTCTGCGCCGTCTGCGGCCGTGGAATCCGCCGTAGAATCCAGAGTCCAAGCGTCGGCACTCCATGAAATATCCGATTCCCTTTCGGCTCCCCAGCAAGTCGTGTCGGCGTCAAATTCGGTCCTTGGACATTCAGCTGCGGAGGGGACAGTCGCTGATCGATCACTTTCTCGAAATGTCACAATCCCCAGCGGAAGCGATACTTCCAGGCACGGACGCAACCGATTGCAGCGACTTCGCACCGTCATGCTGATCGTCACGGCCATTCTGCTGGCTGTCGGTTTCTTGCCCGATTCACTCGTTCCCTCGCGGGGAGCTCGATTGGAAGTAGCGTTCGACAATCTGGCCCGAGCATCGTCGGCGGAGTTTGAAGTTCGCAACGGAGACAGCTCTAGCGTGATGCTGATGGCTCAAGGGGACAACGGACGTAGTTGGATGGTTCTCTATCCCAGCGAGAATGCGGAAGTCTTCGATGGCGTCAATTCGTATTTCTTCAATGCGAAGAGCAACAGTCTGCATTTCATGGCACCCGAGGACTCCGCCGAGCAAGCGCGCCCCGATGAAAAACTGCTCGACCGCTTGAATGTCGTCGATGAATCAGTCCGAGTTGGAATCAAACGTCAGCGACCGCAAGCGATTATCAATGACCATGGTCACTCCTTGTTCGTGTACACGTACAATCAGTCAAGTTTCGATAATACAGGGACCGTCAATGTCGAAGCTCGAGTGGACGCCAGGACCAACGAACTGGTGGCGATGAATACCGTTTTCCGGGACAACAGCGGCCAGGTCAAATTTCAGGCGGGAGCCAATGTCCGGTCCATGAATCGAGCATTCTCGACTGAGACATTTCAGGTCACACCTGAAGAAATCTCAGAGGACGTTGCAACGGTCGAAGAGGTCCAGGGCAACCCTGTTGTCGATCAACGGCTCGAACTTGCGATGAATCAGAATGTGTCATTGAATGATGGAACATTCCTGAATCGGACGAATGGAGATTCAGGCATCGGCAATGCGAATTGGGGGGACGGCGGACTGGGGGGCTTCGGAGGCGGTTTGAATGGCGGTCCCAATGCGAAGTCTCCGCCCTTCGGGGCACAACCGCTGCGCTTTGGTGGTCAATTTTTGGGATTAAGTACGCCTGCGGGTGCGGCCGAGACCTCAGATGTGCAGCACCCAATACAGCCAGGCGAAACCCCCTCCGCCGCAGTCACTGCTGTCGAAGCGAAACCGAAGTTGCTGGCCGCGAAATCGAATTCCGACGGGCTCGCCGGATCACCTGAGGCTGCGCTCCCTCCACTTGTTTCTGCGCCGGAAGGTCCGTCTGAGCAGAAGAAGGAGTCAAATTCCAAGACTGGAATCGCAATGAGTGCGAAAGTTGGAATTTCAAAACCCGCGACGCTTGCTGAGACGAA
>JAQGHT010000169.1 GCA_028291565.1 Planctomycetaceae bacterium
TGTTCTGGGGCGGTTGGGCCTCTTACCAATCGGTAACCGGGCAAGGCTGGAATGCTGCGATCCCCCCAGCTGCAGGCGGAGTGCACGCCATGAACTGGTCCAATTCGCAGGGAGTTTACAGTTTTCATGTCGGCGGCGCGATGTTCGGGATGTGCGATGGCAGTGTTCGATTCGTCTCCGAGAATGTGGCCCTCAGCACCTTGGTCATGTTGTGGACTCGAGACGAAGGTGATCTTCCGGGGGATTTTTAACCTGGATCAACCTGGCGAACGCTGGGTGTAAGGACAATGGCTCCACGAGGCTGAAGTGACGCAGGCGAACAAATGGTTCAGTCGATTCACGGACGTCTGCATCAAGACTTGGAAGGACTCGAGAATGGGGCGATTTCGATTCGCTTTGTATTTTGTATTAATCGCATCCTTGTGGGGCAATGGGTGTCACAGCGAAAAGCCATCCGTCAAAGTTTTTCCCGTCTATGGAAAGATTCTGATCGACGGGAAGCCGCCGGTTCGTGCGGAACTGCGTTTCAAGCCGAAAACGCCGATCAACGATCCCGTCAAGCGCTCTATTGAACCTCACGCGATTGTCGGGCCGGACGGCATGTTCGAAGTCGGCACGTACCTCGGTGATGATGGAGCTCCTCCCGGTGAATATGCGATCACAGTCGTCTGGCCGACGGTCACGATTGAAGGGGGAGAAGAGACTTTTGGACCAGACCGCCTCAAAGAACGCTTCGCTAATCCCGCGTCGCCGATTGCGCGAATTGAAGTCAAAGAAGATGACAATCGAATTCCGGTCATCGAGCTGAAAACTCATTAAGACCGGGAGTGGGTCATCGTTGAAGAAATCGTGCAGACTCGCGCCTGGCGACTGATTCCATTCAGGTAAGTGAAACAGTTTCGCAAAAAGGATCCATTTCTCAATGTCTGCCACCGTTCTTTCCGCATCCGTTGCGAAAACTCTCGATACTGCTTTGGAGAGTGTCGCATCTCCTGTGCGCATTGAAAGCGCGACGAAACGCTTTAAACAAGGCCCCACGACCATTGAGGCCATTCGTCAAGTTTCGCTGTCGATCGCGGACGGGGAATTTGTGGCCATCATGGGAGCCAGTGGTTCCGGGAAAAGTACCTTGCTGCACGTGACGGCGGGACTGACTTGGCCCGATGCGGGAAACGTCTTCGTCGCCGGCTCCGATTTGTCCAAGATGTGCGATGCCGCCTTGACACGATTTCGCCGACGCAAAATTGGTCTGATATTCCAGTCATTCAATCTCATTCCCTCGTTAACTGCCGAGCAGAACATTCTCTTGCCGCTGATGGCCGAGGGAGCCGCAGCGGGGCAGCGAGAACAACTGGACGCACTGCTGGAACGCCTCGGTATGACTTCCCGCAGGCGGCACCGCCCCGATGCCTTAAGTGGTGGTGAACAACAGCGTGTGGCAATCGCCCGCGCGTTAATTACGAGTCCCGCGGTCGTTCTCGCCGATGAACCAACGGGCAGCCTGGATTCAGTGACGGGCCAAAAGATCTGTCAGCTGTTGCAGGAATTGTGCCACGAACAGCGGCGTACTATTGCAGTCGTGACACACGAACCGGCCGTCGCGCGCTGGGCGAGCCGTGTCGTCGTGATGAAGGACGGTCAGATCCTGACCGAGTTCTCCACTGCCGAGTTCGGTAATCCCCATGCATTGGCAGCCCATTATCAAGACATCGTCAATGCTCCGGGAGCGGAATCGTAATGAACTCAAACGACCTCAAGCTCGTCATGCTGCTGACACTGGCTCATATGCGGCATCGACCGGCCCGCATGTTCTTGACCACACTGTCCACGGTCGCCGCTGCCTGTATCGTCGTCTGGGTCGTCAGTGGTTATGACTCACTGCTCGTTAAGTTCGATGAGTTCGCGGACAACTATCTGGGCCGTTATGAGTTCGTCGCATTACCCGTTGCCGATTCGAAGGAGTCGCGTGGGCAGTTCGGAGTTCCAACGGTTCGATTGTCTCCCCAATTGATTTCGAACCTGCAAGCGGACCCTGCCGTGGCCGTCGTTGATCCGATCCTGCAAACGCGGGCCCGGATCAGCAAAGTCGGCGCGACTGCGGAAGAACTGGAGCACTCACGCAGAGGAGTGGAAGGCGGGGGCGGACGACGCGGTGCAAGAAGTACCGCAGGTGAATCGGCATCGGTGCCGCCAGCGGCCCGGCAAGAGGCAGGTAATGCCAGCCCAGTTGCTTCCGCGGCCGACGACGGAGAAATACCTGTTGTGCGACGCGGGCCTGGCGGATTCAATGGCAATCGAAACACCCCTTCGCTGGTGGGCACCACGGCACTGGAAGCCCCATATACTCTGCTGGAAGGGCAATGGATTGATCCCACACAACCTGAAGCCCGGACTGCAGCCATTTCGAGTGGTGCGGCCGAACAATTGAGTTTAAAAGTGGGCGATGAAGTGGAAGTGGCTGCAGGATTCGGAGGCGAGGCTGTCCATTTGAAGATCGTCGGAATC
>JAQGHT010000246.1 GCA_028291565.1 Planctomycetaceae bacterium
TGTTCTGCGGACAATTCCAGAGGATAAACGACGCCCGGTGCCCTGCCCCAGACAATACGTGATCCGCCTTTCGTCTGGAGTTCGAATACGAGTTCCTCAAGCGGTGCTCGCAAATCAATTCCGGCGGGAATCACAATGGCCGCCAGATTGAAGTCCTTCCAGTGAGGCAGCAGGACTGCCGCGAGTCTCGCCGCTGCGACGACTTGGGGGTCGCCCCAACTTGAGCCGATGGCGCCATGTGGCGACGTCTTAGGCTGGCTGATTAAAGGGTAGCGTCGAGCATCTTCAGGCGTGAATTCGGTTGGCGGTAGTAATACGCCATGACCGTCCAACGGCAATAGACCTGTAGGAACCTCGACCATCGCGACAGGCCGTCGATAGATTAATTCGACGTCAACCCGCGCCGGGACATCCTTTGTGACTTTCACAACTTTTTCGATCCACGGGTGTTTCTGGAATGCGCCTGCGATTTCCGCGGTCAAGCCGTCTTCCAGCACCGATCGTTGTGCTCCGAGTCGAGACTGGCTGATGACTTGAGCTACCAGATCTTTGGGCACCCATTGCGGAATGTCCGTGATGTGGATGTCCGCAGTGCGAAGTTGGTATTCGGGACGATTACCAACATCTGGCAGAGACTTCGCCAATCGGGGGGCCAGCATAATCCCACCGCAAACCAAAGCCAGTCCGGCGAGCCACCAAGGCCTAAACCACGTCCGCCCCGCTTCCTCAAGTCGTTCGCCCGCTGTACGCCGACCTCGAGAGGCCGGGGGCGGAGACGAATGTGAAGAGGGCGGGGACATTGTTTTAAACCTTAGATGAATTGAAGCCTAACCGCTAATTCGAACGACGTAGCGATGCAACACGAGTCGGGGATTTATACTGTTCGCAGCCACGAATGAGTCTTTTTCAATACCTATTCCCGCGATCAGACGTCTCATTCTTAACCGTGCGCGGCATAAGATGAGTCGTAAAGTCAGGTAAAACGTCCAGAAATTGCTGGTCAGGCCGCCGGATCTGAAACCTTTAATGGCCGCGAGTGACTTTCTGCATATCTCAAACTACTGACAATGGCACGCTCACAAAGTTCGGCGAAACTCCAGCCGATTCGTGCCGCCGCTTTCGGAACCAGGCTATGATCCGTCAAACCGGGTATCGTGTTAATTTCCAGGACAAACGGACGCTGAAGTTTGTCCAACATGATGTCGACTCGGGCCAGACCCCGCGTACCGAGGGCTCGGCAGGCATGGTGAGCAATTTGTTCGATTCGCCGCACGACATCATTGGGGACGTCGTAATCAAATTTGTATCCCGTATCGTCATCCTGGTACTTGGCTTCATAGGTGAAGAACGGCCGACCGGTCGAAATCTGAATTGCAGGAAGTTCGGACTCATCGAGTATTCCGACCGTCCATTCGCTGCCAATAATTGCCGTTTCCAGAATTCCGAACGAATCGAGCTCGAAACACCTGGAAACTGCGGATGGCAATTCTTCGGCATTATGGACGATGCTGACACCCAGGCTAGATCCTTGTGTGTCCGGTTTAACGACGATGGGAAATCCAATGCTCCTCGCGTGGGCCAGAATTCGTTCGGTACTGTCGGATTCATGTATGAGCACGTAATTAGCAGTCGGAATTCCCTGCTGAATCAACCGTTCTTTTGTCGCTGATTTGCTGATCCCGATACGAGAAGCCTCCGCATCGCTTCCGGTGTAGGGGACGCCGAGCAGATCCAGAATTGACTGAACGTGTCCGTCTTCGCCGTATTTGCCGTGCAACGCGAGAAATGCGATGTCGATTCCTGCCCAGTCAAATCGCGTGAGATCGACGAATTTGGGATCGATCTCGCAGACCTGATGCCCTCGAGCGAGCAGTGTTTCTACGACATGGGCACCACTCGCCAGGCTGATCTCGCGCTCTGCGGAGTCTCCACCCAAGAGGACGGCAATCTTCCAAGGACCGCTCCGCCGAAATTCCGACGTTTTGGGGGTGATGGAATATGATGCCACAGTGAGCCTCCTTGCTCTGTGTTTTCGACTGGTGAGCGGTGGGTTATAAGACCACTGGTCACACTTCGGGCAGCCTGGATGAGTCGCTTTTTATACTGTTCGCGGCTGCGAATGAGTCTTTTTCAATACTGATCCCGTGATCAAACGTCGCATTCTCAATCGTGCGCCGCAAAGATACTTTGTGGTGGGAGGGAACGCCGCGCTGGATCCACCAAATGGTGACTCTCGCTAATTGATTGCTCGAATCTGGTCAGTGGAATCTTACCAGACTTCGATTTCCAGTTCCAGATCGACTCCGAACTGCTCAGCCACCTTCGATCTCGCCAAATCGATCAGACGTTGCACATCATGTGACGTGGCTTCGGGATGTGACACGATGAAATTTGCGTGGCGGTCGCTGATCTCGGCATTTCCAATCCGAGTTCCGCGTAGTCCCGCCTGATCAATCAGTAGCCCGGCACTCATTCCCCGGGGGTTCTTGAAGATGCATCCCGCCGATTGAAAACTATACGGTTGAGTTGCCTTTTTTGAAATCCAGAGTTTTTTCATGTGACGTGTGATTTCCTCCGGATCTTCCGGTTGCAGTCGGAATGTGACGTCGAGGATGATGAAATCGTCCAGATTACTTTCGCGATAGGCAAACGATAGTTCGTCCGAGCCGCGAGTTACAACGTCTCCAGTCATCGTCAGCAGAGAAATGCTTTCGACATATTGACCAATATCTCCACCACGTCCGCCGGAATTTCCGTGCAGTGCTCCGCCGATTGTACCCGGAATTCCGACCAGCGTTTCCAGACCGGCCAGACCCGCATTCACCGAATGCGAAATCGCTGTCGAAAGGAGCGCTCCGGCGCCGGCTTTGACGAGATTTCCCTGAACTTCAACTTTGGCTAATGGTTCGCCGTAAATTCTAATGACAACACCACTTACGCCTGCGTCGCGGACCAGCAGGTTGGATCCGCCACCCATCAGGCGGACGGGCATGTCTGCCGCATCGCAGGCTTTCACAACTTGAATCAGTTCGTCGGGCGTGCGAGGTTGCAAAAGGAACTGCGCAGGCCCCCCAATTTTCATCCAAGTGTAGGGGGCCAGTGGTTCGTCGCGTCGGGTGATTTCGCTGAAGTCGGCGAGTGCAGGCATTTTCTTCTCGCGGGATTGTCTGACACAATTGACGACGGTTTCAACCGTCAAGATGTATCATCTTAAACCGTGCAAAGTAGAGTGAATCCGATCAATATCTCCTGCCCCAAGGGTGATCAGGACGTCCCCGGGGCGGAGCGTATCCTCCAAACTTGTCCAAGTCTGGTCAAGCCTCGAACAAAACCTTGCTGGAACTCCTTCTGCCGCAATCAATTCCGCGAGGCCAAGCGAGACCTCGGAGAGTTCCCGTTCGAAGTTTTCCCGCGCTCCATAGACGGGGACAATCAAAACTTCAGCGGCGTCCGAGAAACTGTGGGCGAACTGGTCCAGCAATCCAAGAGTGCGAGAAACTTGGTGCGGTTGGAAAACACATACAATTCGGCGGCCCAAGTATTGTTCTTTAGCAGTCCGTAATGTTGCCCGGATGGCTGTGGGATGATGGGCATAGTCATCGACGATTGTCACGCCCCGCCAGTCCCCCAACACCTCGAAGCGGCGGCGAATTCCCCGGAATTCTGCAATTCCCGCTGAGATCTGCTCTGGGGTCGCGCCAGCGCGAAAACACAATGCTGTCGCCGCGAGTACATTCAAGACATGATGCCGACCGGGAATGTTCAGGTGCGCGGAACAGAATTTCGCACCGCGATGCAAGATGTGAAAGCGGTATCCGTGCTCCGTTTTTTCAATATTCTCAGCAGTCCAGGTTGCTGGCTCAGGGTTTGGTCCAGTGGCGGGGGAAATTTTTCCTGACACTTCTTCTGGATCAGAAATGTGAGTCGAATTGGAACCCGACGCCAACGCATTGCCGTCGATCATTCCGATGACTTTTGCAAGGCTCGACGGCGTCAGTAAATCCAGTGACGCTGAATTTGCGACGAGTCCCAAGCAGGTGACTTCGTCACCCCGAGATTCTGTCATTTCAGCATCGTAATAAGGCTGAGGGGTATGATTCATCGATATCGTTTCGATTGCACAAACAGCCGATTGTGCCGCGAACTGGCTTGCGGAACATTCCCGATGAATTACCAGTATTCCTGTGGCCGGAATCAGTGCCGCAAATTCTTGAAACGCCTTTGCGGTTTCATCTGTGCCGGCGAAACAGTCGAAATGATCGGCTTCGATTCCCAGGATCGTCGCAAGCTGAGGCCGCAACGACAAGAAGTGGCGACGATACTCGCAACTTTCAGCGACCAGATGAGGCCCGCTTCCGCTCCAGCCGTTCGCCTGCCGACCGAGAACTTCAGCGCCGACAACCACCGTCGGAGAGAGGCCCGCCGACGTCAATATGCAGCCGGTTAACGCAGTGGTTGTACTCTTCCCATGTGTTCCCGAAATTGAAATCCCGATCTTGGACTCCATCAGCTCGCCCAGCAGTTCGTGGTATGCGAACTGGGGCACCTCGTGAGCTGCAGCCCAGGCCCGTTCGGGGGTCTCTGGTTTGACTGCGGAACTGAAGATCAAAATGTCCACTCCTGCCGGGATCTGCGCGGCGGAGTGGGAAGCAAAAACTCGGGCCCCCTTCAAACGGAGAATCTCACCAACTGCCCCGTCTCCCTGGAGATCCGATCCTGCCACAAGCCAGTCGCGATCCAGTAGGACCTCTGCGAGAGCCTTCATTCCCGAGCCACAGATGCCCACGAGATAAGCCGACCGCGGACAACTGAACCACAGTTGTGTTGCGAAACATGGCGTTTTGGGCAGATGTGACGAACCAGAATCAGGCATGAAATCATTTTCGGGGAACTGATCAAATTGTAAAATCGGGCGATTCGAAGTTTGGCGATCGCCCTGGTTCACTTTTTAACCCGCTTGAGTAACACGAGATAACGCCCGCTTCCTTCGGCCGTTGAAAAATCGGTGGGACGCTCTTTTCCGGGTTCTCCATAACAGACTTTGCGGGTATCGCCATCAAATTCATAGATGCCCAGCATGGTTTTTCCTTTGCTGTCGCCCTCTGTTGCGGTCAAGTCTACTGTTTTCGGCTTTTGTGTCGGATAGATCTTCAGAAGTCCACGTTCAACAATCTTGCCGTCGACTTCAATTGCCATGACGCCGTCTGGCTCATTGACGATCACGATTTTCTTGACGTCCTCAGCGGCCGCTTTGTTGCCGTTAATTTCCAGGGAAACAATTTGCCATGTTCCTTCAAATTGTTTTAAGTCCTGCTTTGTCGCGTCGTTCTCACTGGCGGAAGTGGCAGCACCGGAAATTGCCAATAAAAGTAGGAATCCGAGAGCGCGGGAAATGTTCGATTTCATGATTGTTCTCGCTCAGTGCAAACGATGTCGTCTGAGGATGTGTCCAAATTGTTGAAAGGTCGTCATTCGCCCCAACTGGGTGTCAACGTACTTTGAACTGACTGTTCCAGATTCGGAACCGCAGCTCTATCTATCCAAATATATCATCGATCGGTTCCCCCAATGCTACCGAATGAGGCCGTCGGAGCGAATCGAAGATCCGAGTCTCAGGCGGAATGCCCAAGGCTTGGTAAATTGTGGCGGCGATATCCTCAGGCGTAACCGGATTCCGCGCCGGATAGGCCGCGAATCGGTCAGAGGCTCCGAATGCAATCCCGCCGCGAATTCCACCGCCCGCCATCAAGACGGAATAACAATGGGGCCAATGATCTCTGCCTCCAGAATCGGCTCCAGCACCAGACGTGATTTGACCCAATTTAGGAGTTCGACCAAATTCTCCCATGGCAACGACCAGCGTTTCTTCCAACAATCCTCGTTGTGAAAGATCTTCCAAAAGTGCAGAAAATCCCCGATCCAAGAACGGAATGAGTGATCGTTTCAAGAGCGGAAAATGCTGCCGATGTGTATCCCAGGCTTGGTCAATTCGACGTCCGCTGCAGACGGTGACGAGCCTGACGCCGGCCTCGACAAGGCGTCTGGACAAGAGCAAACACTGCCCCAAATGTGGCAGTCCGCCAAACTTGCGAGCTTCTGTCGACCGATCAATGCGGTCGGGCAATCCATATCGTTCCCGAGTTTCCGCCGATTCTTTTGAAAGATCAAACGCCTGTCGGGCTTTGGAGGAAGCCAGCAAATCGAAGGCGCGTTGGTAGTAAACGTCCAACCCTTCGGGGCGTCCGCTAGACGTTTGTGAGGATGGGTTTGGGACCAGTGAACTCAGGATTTCACGTCGCTTTTGGAGTCGCTCGGGACTGATTCCCGGAAGCAGTCCGAATCCGGGCACGTCGTATCCCGAGGCGCTGGGATCTCCGGCGACGAAGGGATCGAGTGCTGGTCCGAGGAACCCTGATCGCTGGCCAGGCAAGTCAAAGCCGTTGTTCGACATGAATTCCGGCAGCAAGACGTATTCAGGCAATTGGGGTTGAGGATGCAATTTCGCCA
>JAQGHT010000249.1 GCA_028291565.1 Planctomycetaceae bacterium
CAGCCGGAAGTCGCGACCGGAATAGCGATACGTCAGACGTTCGTGGTTCAGCCCCAGCAGGTGCAGCATCGTGGCGTGCAGGTCATGGATGTGGACTTTGTTTTCGGCGGCGAAGTATCCGTAGTCATCGGTCGTACCGTAACGCAAGCCGCCTTTCACACCGCCGCCGGCCAGCCACATCGTGAACCCTTCCGGGTTGTGATCGCGGCCGGTTCCTTCCGCTGTGGGGGTCCGTCCAAATTCTCCACCCCACCAGACCAGCGTGTCCTGCAACAGTCCGCGCGCCTTGAGATCTTTCAACAATCCGGCAATGGGCAGGTCGACCTCACGGGCATTCTTTTCATGGTCCCTTTTCAGTTCCGCATGCTGGTCCCATTGGACCTTGTCATCGTTGTGCGTCACTTGAATGAACCTCACGCCCGATTCGGCAAACCGCCGCGCCATTAGACACATCCGCCCGAAATTCGCCGTGATGGGATTATCCAGACCGTACAACTTGTGAGTGGCCTCGGACTCGCCCGACAGATCTTCGACGCGCGGCACTTCCGATTGCATGCGAAACGCCAATTCAAACGAATTGATCCGGGCTTCGAGCGACGCGTCGGCACCGGCCCGTAATTGATGCTCGCGATTCACCTGCTGCAAGCGGTCGAGCTGCAAGCGCTGGATCTCGGGCGAGAGACGCTCATTGCGAATGAACTTGACTCGCGCCTTGTCGGACGGCACACTGGCATTTCCCAGCGCGGTGCCCTGATAGACCGCTGGCAGGAACGCCGAGTTCCAGTTATTGACGCCCCCAAATGCCAGCGTCGGACAAATCGTGACGAACGCCGGCAGGTTCGCATTCTCTGTCCCCAGCCCGTAACTCACCCATGAGCCGATGCTGGGCCGAACAAAGTTGTCGCTGCCTGTGTGGACCTTCATGACGGCCCCGCCATGCGCGGGGTTGGTCCCATGTATCGAATGAATCAGGCACAGGTCATCAGCCCGCTCGGCCATCTTGGGAAACAGGTCGCTGACCCAATGCCCACATTGGCCGTACTGTTTGAAGTTCCAGGGCGACTTCAACAGATTCCCGGTCCCATTGAACTGCACACGCGGCTTGGCGAACGGAAACGGTTTGCCATCATCGCGAGTCAGCAGCGGCTTGTAGTCGAACGTATCGACTTGCGATGGCCCGCCGCTCATGAACAGAAAGATGACTCGCTTCGCCCGGGCCAGATGATGCGGAGCCTTCGGGGCGAGAGGATCGAGCGCGAGAGGTTTTCCACTGCCGGACTCGGCCGAGACTTGATTTCCTGCTTGATTTCCCAAGAGCGAAGCGAGGGCCAGCGATCCAAATCCCGCAGCGGAATTCTGCAAGACCCGTCGCCGCGAAACAGGGGTCGTCAATCGCGGGTCATTCTCTGCGAAATCCAGCATGCGCTATTGCCAATCATGAGGTTACGACTCTGCACTTTAGCAACACGAGGGAGCGCCATCCCAGTGTTACGAATCTCCCCACAGAGGGGAGAAAAACTTCAATTCAGGGAGGGTATGCGATTTCGGGCCCTCAAGCAAGAAAAAAAGCACGGCGCCTGCGTTTTTTCGCAGTTCAAACACGTATTTCCAGTGAGGATCACAGCGCCCGAAGAACTAGGTCCAATCCCGGTGACTTTATTCCCAGTCGGCCTGGCGGTCGTGACGATATGAAATTCGTCTGGTGAAGCCCTCAAATGGCGAAACCGGAAATAATGACACGCAGAGATGTTTGCGATAAACTGATGGCATCAACTTTAACCTGACTCAATCCAAACAGATCGACACATCATGCGAACGATATTGCTGATTGGTTGCCTGGTTCTCGTCACCGCGGTCGCCGTTGCTGAAGTTTCTGAAAAGGTCCAGAAGAAACTCGATGCGGCAGAAGCAGCCTACAAAGTGGCTGTAGAAAAGGCCGGCAACGCTCGATTTTTTGCGCTTCAAAAGGCCACTGCGGACAGGGTCAAGGTGTTGAAACAGGCCATGACCGAAGCGACCAAATCGGGAGATTTGGACGGCGGGTTAAAACTGAAGGAACTCATTGCTACGGTCGAATTGGGGATTGTCAAAACCAGACCGAAGAATCTGGTGAAATTTGATGGTCACTCATACGCTCTGATGCCCGACAAGGCGACGTTCCATGTGGCGAAAAGATTGTGCGAGGAGATGGGTGGGCATCTGGTTTATATTGAGACGTCGGATGAAGAACAGTTCGTGATGAAGCTTTGTGGAACTCAAACCCAAACTGTGTGGTTAGGCGCGACAGACGAAGAGATTGAAGGCCAGTGGCACTGGTTGAACGGAGTGCCATTGACCAACGAGCAGGTCCCACGTTGGAATCTCACCAATGAAGGAGGGGCAGAGCATCACCTTGTCTATTGGCAGCGAAGTCTCGGCGACGGTGGCGCTAGTACTCGGAATGTCTTCCTCTGCGAATGGGAAAACTAACCGCGATCTGTCGTGCTATTCATTGCGTAGCACTCATCAATAAATGTCGCGCAAATCACAAGGAATGTTTTCAGGCCGTTTTCATTAAGATCGATATCACAACTATCGGCGAAGCCAGTGGCTCCCCAATCAATTGCAATTTGTCAGTACCGCCCTGCCGAATTTACGAAACCGGTCACATGCTCGAATTTGGATTCCCATCGTTGCTCGCGTTGTACTGTCTCGTCGTTGCAAGCATGAGCATCCTGAGCATTTTCATGTATGCCGATGACAAGCAACGGGCCAAACTTGGCGATCGTCGGATTCGCGAAAAGACGTTGCAACTGGTTGCATTCCTGGGCGGATGGCCGGGCGCGATCTATGCGCAGCAACGATTCCGTCACAAGACAAAAAAACTGTCATTTCAATTCGAGTTCTGGACCTTAGTGCTCCTGCACCTCATGAGTGTCGGATTGGTTATCTTTATATCAAGCGACTGGTCTCACCTGCGTTTGGGTTTAAAAGATAGAGAGCAGGCCTCAGCGTTCAATTCACATCAGCCCGCACAAAACGAAAGTCCCCAGCACACTCCTCAGTCTCAAATGCGAGTGATTTCAGGAAAAGAGCCAGAAATCAAATCACTTCAGCAACAACGTCAAAAAGAACCTCGTCGCGAAATCCGATATCGGGACTAACACGGAAAAGGCAGGAATGAGTGTATCCGTTAGCGTCTTGCACCAGTTCTGTCCGCGAGCAACGATTACGACGAATCCTTCTTTCTCCGCCGCTGCCGGGCAGCCATCTTCCTGAGCACCTCGATTCCTTTCGCCTCGAGATGTTCGAAGTCAGGTCGGTCTTTGATGGGAGAGATCAAAGATCCAGACCGACCTCCAAGTGCGTCGCCCAGTTTTCCAGCGAACCTGGCGATGATGGCGTCCCAATCTCGCAACGAGCGCAGAAGTCGATCCACATCACGATGCTTCGAGTAACGGCTATCATCGCGAATCCGCACCGTGATTCCAGTCGCATGAATTTGGTCAAGCAATTCGATCAGCGAGAGATGAGCCTTGAGGAAGTTCGCCTCGCCCCCCAGCTTCGGGTTTCCAGCATACTGGGTCTTACAGCACGACTGCCACGAATAGTAGCCGCGTCGTCGAGTCGGATACTCAATCGGATCACCAACGCCGACCTGCCGTTCAATTTCCGAGCCATCTTTATTCCGCTTAATAACGGATTCCCGGTGCACAACGACAGGAGGATGACTGGCCAACCCAATCATCGCAGTTTCTGAGCCCTCGACATACACGGTGAAGAAGAGCGAATGCAATGCCGGCACAATCACCGTCTCCTGTTCTCCGTCGTCACGTGTCCGAGACACATACAAATCGCCATACCCGAATGAACCGTCATACAGACGAAAGACGGTCTTGTCATCTGGCGGATTCTGCTCATAGATCTCAGAAACCTGATCAAACGGCAACTTGAGCGACATCCGATGTATTTTCGCAATCAGTCGACGCGCGGACGGCAGGTCAGCTTTCGTTTTCCAATCATAACATGCGGAAAGGCCCATAATTTTCTCACTTTCTTTCCGAAGCATTCGTCAATTCACGACTCGCTCGCAGTCCAACTCCAAACCTCTTCACCATCACAAATCTCGCGGGTCCAGGCGGCGTGCCTTGATCTCAACGCTCGAAGATCGGCTTGTGGTGCCACTGCTTTGCCGTTGTATTCAACGGAGAAACAGCGCCCGTTTTGAACAAAAAGGCACTGCTTGTGATTGAGTATCCCGGCGCACCGGGAAAGCAGTGGCACAACTAACGAACTGCTTTGCCATAGAATAGTGCCACCCAAACCGGGCATACCCAAAGTTAAACCGCTCTACTTGTCCCATTCGCAAAAATACTTGTTCCGAACGGACGGCGGGTTATCGTCCCATTCTTTTTGATAAGTCATCAGGGCACGAGATCGCCCTCCATCCCCGTTGAATTTGTTCGGAAGCGTAAACTTTGCGTTGCCAATGATCCATCGCCAATCTCCTTCGTTTTCCTCTTCGGTCGCGCCGCCCCAGACATTTTCTCCCGCACTTAATTCGAGAATAAACGCTGACTCCTCGGGAGTTTCACAGACGACCAGATGACCGCCCATTTCCTCACATCGCTTCTTGGCAATGTGCCAGGTTGCTGGTTCCTGGATGACTGCGTACTCATGGCCGCCGAATTTCACAATGTTTTTGGGTTTCGGCCGAATTGCACCGTCTCGCTCGGCAGTTGCTACCAATTCCTTCAAGGCAGTTGCCGTATCGAAATCACCCGCTTTTGTCGCCTCTGACATCGCCTTTTTCAGTGCGGCCAACCGATCCCCATTCGCCTTTTGAACTGCGAAAAATCTTGCATTGTCCGCTTTGGCGACCGCTGCGGCGTAGGTCGATTGCACAGTATCGATCCGCTTTTGCCACTTCTCGGCGAGTTGATCAGCCGCATGGAGGGCAGAGAAAGTGACTGCGAAACACACAACCAGACTCAAGCGACGAAGCGACATGAGACCACCCTTTCTGATTCGAATTCTCTCTTCACAACCATCCTATTAAACTGGTTTTGGGGAGGGTAATCCAGCGTGAACCAGCCAGTTCTCCAAAACAACGAGCCAACGAATCGCGGAGTCAATTCATTCAATCATGGAGGCGGGACGGAGCACATGAACAGTCGAAATCTGAAGCCAACACAATCAGATTGGTTGCAGATCCGATACCACACGTCGCCGACGCGCAATCGCCGCTGCCGTCCGACAAATGTGAAATCGCCGCCGAGTTCCAGCAGAAACTGTTCCAGCTTGTGGATCAGAGCCTCTTCAAGTTCATACTCGGAATACTCGTCCTTGAGGTCGAGGAACTCCAGCGCGAGCGGGTCTTTGATCTCTTCTTCTGGCGTGACGAGATCGTTCGCTTCTGGTTCGCTCCCTTTGCGAAGCATGGCCGATTTGTTTTTTGATAGCAGGGTTCGCTCATAGAACAGGGTGGAGATTTGCCGGCCCAGTTGCCGTACAGACCATCCACCTCGTAGGGCCTCGGACTCATAGAATTTGCGGGCATTGACGTCGTCCACGGAGAGGAGCTTCACATAGAGAGACCACGGAAGAAGAAAAAAAGCCGTGATTTGCCCGAGTGACTCGATTGCCGCATCAGATGGCATTTGCAGTTTTGCAGACAGTGTCGGCAATTTCCCGGAATCAGTGTCGAGTTTCGGATGAACAGATTTTGCAGACGGTGTCTGCAAAATGTTTGGGTAAGCGAGGTGGAAGCCTCGCATCTGATAGAGATTTCGCCATCCAAAGCCCCTTCCAAACCAAGACGTGAGGTCAGCGGCGAGTCGCCTAATCAACTCATCGCCATATTCGGCTTTTACCGATCCTCGCTGCTCGACCTCGACAATCCGCCGCCCAATCTCCCAATACGTCGCTGTCATCACAGCGTTCACGGCACGGGCCGACAAGCGGCGGGCGTTCTCTAAGAGAGACACGACATCGCCCAGCAATCCGCTGTAATCGGCGGTTGGTAGCACGGGGGCAGTGGCCCTTTTTTCGCCATCGGCGGTCCCTTATGTTCCTGTGATCCCACTCGAGGTTAATTACTGAAGCCCGCCGACCGATTGGAGAAAACTTGTTACCATCGATGAATACTCTGCTTGAGGTTTCCTTGCTGCGAACAGAAAATCTCGCAAGGTGTTGAATTTCCCAAGGTCTTTGGCATCGAGAAAATCAAGATTCTGTTTGATGATGTGGTAACTGTCCCATAAGAGTGAGATCTGGGTCAGGTATTCTCGCCGCTTTTCCTGGACGAGTGGCCGATTCAGGCCTAACAAATCTATCGTTCTCCTGCCCCGTTCCTGTGTGTCGATCCCGCGTGCGACTTCTTGGTTGAAGTCGATGAACTGTTGAGGATCTTCTTCGACAGGGTTGATGAGGATCGGTTTCTCTTGGGTCACGTCATCTTTGTGAGACCTTGCCCTGCGTTTGGGATTCGCGAGCGGGAAGTGGTTCTTCTTGTGAGTTTGATTGCACAGGGCACAGCAGAATGTGAGATTCGACCATTCATAAGCCAGCCAAAAATAGCCGGGAGTTGTCAGCTTGTCGTCTTCGTGTTGGGTAAAGCCACCTTTGGGGCGAATGTGCTCGACGTCGCCGTGATAATTGGCACCGAACTTGCTTTCACAAAAAACACACTTTTCATGTTGATCGAGGCGTAGTTGATTCTTTACGGTGGCATCCCCGTACAGATTGCTCTTGAATGTAAATGTCGTGACGCCAGCCTCATGGTCCAGGCAGAGCTTTTGAGTGGCCTTACCTCCCGGTGATGTGATTCCATGAAGCCGCTTGGGAGCCGTCGCGGATTTGTAAACTCGGATCATGTGCCTTGGTTCCTCACCGTGGCCAATAAATCCAATGCGACCTTCAGTTTTTCGGCGATACCACGATCTTCCGTTGTGCTCCCCACTGGAAGCGAATGGACCATGGCATCGAGAGATTTTAGACGCGTCTGTTCCTTTTTCGTCAGAACGGACTTGCTGAGCAATCCGGTTCGCTCATTCATCGCGGCTTGCACGGGATCGGCCCGAAGCGGAACTTCGTCGAACAATTCACTGGCCAAGATTTGATCCGCACGCCAGCCTTTCACGTCTATCGGGTCGTTTAGAATGACGACATGATCACCTTCACGGCGTAGAACCGCAACGTTTGCGCCGAGCTCCGGAGCGGCCTGTACAATAAGCGGGCTGTGTGCCGTGGCGATGAATTGTGTACGCGGAAATAACTCGGAGAGATACTTCATCACTTTTCGTTGCCAGGTTGGGTGCAAATGCAAGTCGATTTCATCGACAAGACAGACTGCTGGTTCCGAAAGCGGTTGTTGGCTGTCGGGATAGGATTCAAACATGCGAGCAGCGAAATCAACAACCCAGGCAATCAACGTCTGGTAACCGTACCCAAGACCCTTCATCTGAACCCAGCCAAACTCGGTCAGGAACTCCACATGCGGATCAACCTTACGCTGCCCGCTTACGGTCGTTCTGATGTCAGTGACGCCCAATAGAAGAGAAAGCAGCGCTGTTTTCACCTGCTCGAACATTGTTCGGTAACCGGCGCGATCGGGCGACTTTTGATTTGATGCAAATTCAAGCCGAAGGAGCCATTCTTCCGCATTGAGCAAATCGATTGACTCATTAAACAAATGACCACGTCCTTTGAAGTCATTCGCTTCTTCAGTCCTGACAAGCGTTGAAAGTCCGAGACGTCGCCACGCGCCGTATGCCACGCAATTCAATCGCGGCATATAGTTCTCGACCGGAGCCGCTCTTACGGTTGCTCTAACGGTAAGTTTGTCCGTTGTTTCCACCTGCTGTTTAAGATTCCATTTCGTGGAAATGGAAATGTTAACCGGACGCACACTGCTTTCTCGCAGCGGAGAACTTGGTTCGATCCTCACTTCAGCGCGGAGCGCAACTGGCTGCGTCGTTTCTGTCGACCCGAGATGATTCGCTTCTCTGGCAAATTTTCGCCTGAGTCCGGATGGGACAAAGATCATTGGATAATTTGGGTCGATGCCGATCCAAAACTCTGGCGTATCCGGCGGCTCAATAGCTTTACCATCATTCGTCGTATTCTGAATTTGTTCTTGGAGCTTCGTCACATCCATCACTGAGATCAATGCAAGAATCTGAAGCAAGGTTGATTTACCTGTGCCGTTATTGCCAAGAACAATTGTCCACTTAGACCAATTACCATCTTCCTTACCGAGGTTCAAAGTCTGCGGCTCGTCACCAAAACAACGGAGATTTTGAACGGTCAAGGAAGTAAAGTAAACGGAACCTTCGGTCAATTCGTCTCGTCGTCGGACGTTTGCTGATAAGGATCGCGGCTTACTGCGTCCATTGGCACTTTTTGCCATATCTTCGAACTCTTTCGAACGGATGCTTGAACGCGTTACTCTTCAAGCGTTTGCATAAGTTTTCACGAAAAAACACAATAGGGGTGGTTTAGGGCTTAAATGATGATTGACTAACTCGACATCGCAGAACCGAATTGCTCGAAGTTTGCCCGGCGAAGTCCGCGGTTGAAATTCCATTATACAAACTTCAACAGCAGAAAAAACGGTTCAAGCGCTCTCTTGCCATAAGAATCCTTTGAGTAACCGCACAATCCGACTGTCAAAAATCGCGACAGTTTGGCAGGACCGCGTCCGTCAAGGAGCGTTTCCAGTGCCAGCCCGTTGAACTTTCGGAACTACAAACTGTTGAGATAATCGATCAGGGCGGCGAGATCCTCGGGCTTCCAAGTTCGCATGGCGGAATCATGGTGCGCTGCGGGATCGTGATGTTTGGTGGGATGTTGATGTTTGACGAACACATCTTCCAAAGTTGCGGCTCGCAAGTCGTGAAAAAATGGTCCGCGAAAGCGAACTCCGCGCAGGGACGGTGGATTGAATTCCGTTCGCCCGTTTTGATCTTTGAGACCGACATCAAAGATTCCACTTGTTGTAAATGTCGGGGGTACGTGGCATGTCGCACAACCCCGTTCTTTGAACAAGGCTTGACCCCGATCCACACGGGGGCTCGAAGCCGCAGATAGTCGGGGAGGCGTTTCCAAAGACCTCAAATAGGCTGCCAACGCCTGTGTCTGAGGTTCAGTCGGCGGTTTTCCCTGCATGGTCGTGACGACGGACTTGTCGATCTGGTCATGCAAGTCGTGCAGCTTTCCACTCCACAAATAGGGCCCAGTATCACGGACTCCCAACAAAGAAGGGATTCGCTTCGGCGCCTTGTAAGTCCCGTCACCCAAGTTGCTGTTCAGTAAACCATTCGTATGTCCGTCAGTATGGCAGCTGTGGCAACTGAACCACCCATCCAGCGACAAGCTCGCGTCATAGAACAGAGACTCGCCCTGCTCTGACTGGGTGGGAGCCCGCGATTCATCGGGTGTTAACAACGGAATTTCCGCCACGACCTGGCGACCCACCAGATGGACAACAGAAATGGTGTCACTGAATTGATTGGCGACATAGGCCAATTTGCATTCAGGATCTGTCACGACAGACACGGGACGACGTCCTACCTTGATCCGATCGAAGCCCCGATCGAGATTCTCGCACACGGCAAGTTCGTCCACCCCACCCAGGGTTGTCAAAACGAGATGAGTTGAAGTGATCAGAAGTGACGTCGGATCGGCCGCGCCCTGGTTGGGCTGTCCCAGAAAATGGATTCCAGTCTCCTCAAGATTTTTCTGGTTTTCCTGTTCGAACGCCTGCAACGAGATTAATCGCAGCCTGTTCGACATGACGGCTCCCCAAAACACACCCTCGTGTGTTGTTTCAGCCATGGGGTCCAGACTCTGATGAGCAACGAGGAGGCTTTTGCCGTTTGGCATCAGTCCCAGGCCGCGAATATTGTGCCCGGCAATCTTACGCGTTCGGAGAATTTTGGCGGGGGCGGGGGCCGTCTCGATGAGACTCATCGAGCCACCGAACGAATCCGCGACCAGAGCCTGGTTCGATTGACCAATTGCGATGCTTCTCCGGGGGGCAAAGGGTAATTCCAGCCGATCCCTGAGTGTCAATCGCTTCCCGGGAACCGCCGTCGGATCCACGCTGAAAAACTGGACCATGCGGCTCCATTGACACGTCACCATGACTTCCGTTTCGCTCCGCCAGGACAATCCGACCGGCCCTTCCGAAGTGGGTACCGATTCCAACACAGAAAATTGATGACCAGCCTCACGTCGCAACAGCCAGATACGGTTTTGCTTCTGATTGCAGACGAGCATTAACTTCTGATCCCCGGAAACAATCATCTCAGTCAGTTGCGTGGCGCCCGGAACCTGCCATTCACCGAGGACTTTTCGAGTCTGCGGATCGATCGTGGTGATCGATGCCGAATCTCGATTCGCAACCAGTAATCGTCGATCATTCTGTAAGAAGGCGAGTCTGATGGGTCGAGCCAGTCTTGGCGCTTTGACCTCTGGTACTTCTGAATCCTCAACAAAAAAATTGTAGGCGAGTCTCTCCGAGACTCGCAGTTGAAGAGGTTTGCCGTCCAGGCAAACTCTTCGACGTACCGAGTTTTTGTTTGCCTCTAAGTCCAATAACGATGAATTAACAGGCGATGGCCCTTCGCCGAATGAGACGACAGCGGCTACCAACAATGGAACGACGAACAAGCACACCCGCGCTGCAATTCGACCGCATTGTCCCGAGTTCTGTACACGCTGATCCCGTTCCAGGAATACGCCATGCTGAGTCATTCTGTTTTCCTGAGTTGGACAGCGCCATTTCGTGGGTTCATGATCGGATCGGCGCTAGCCGCCGGTGTATTTCTCGCGAGTTTACTCGCGTGAAGTGTACCATTTGAAAGAAATTAGCACGCTGTAAACTTTTCCCTCTACCTTGTTCACGCATCTGGCGGTTAAACCGGATAGCGAGACACCGGCGGCTAGCGCCGATCCGCTCATGCAAAGTAGTGCTGCCCAATTGGAAGCACTGTCAAAAGCCTGATTTTGCTCCCCTCACCCCATCCCAATATATACGAATTACGGGCGAGACGGGAGAGGGGCGAAGGCTTTTTGTTTGTCTCCAAGCTGCGGCTTATCTATACTTTTGCTTGCGGCGGTCTGCCGCAGCACCATCCAGACAGGCTGAGGGTCGCTTTCCCCCACGATGCATGCCGCGTTTCTTTCCGCTTTTTCTTCTCCTTGCGGTAACTTGCGAAAATGCGTTGGCAGGACAACAATTTACAACCGACACGGCACAACCTGTGCGTGCGTTTCCGAGCATCGATTCTGACGTGTGCAATTCTGCGCAAATTTGGGAGACAACGACATGCTTTATTCTTTACTCTGTCTGTTGTTTCTGGCCGGAGATCCGGCGGCTCACGATGTTTCGTGGCTGAAACTGGTGCCACGCGACGTCCCTGTCGTGATTCGACTGCGCGCCATTGATGACGTGCGTGATGATCTGTTTGGAATGCTTGACGCGATGAGCCCCAATTTGGCAGCCTTCGCCAAGGCGAGCCTTGAACCAGAGTTGGAATCACTGAAAAAGGCACTGGGTCCTGCTGCTCGAAAGACTCCACTGTTCCTGATGTACCGCCTGCCCAGTCCAGATGGAACTGAATATCCGGGTGGAGCAATGATCTTGAAATCGAAAGATTACAAGGCGCTCCTGAAAGGTTTTAATGACGGCGAGGGTGTCGAGCCCGAACGATTGGATGGATATGATTCGTTCACAACAGAAGACGACAAGACCTGGTATGCCTTGGAAGGACAAGGCTGGGTCGCGGTGGGGACAGACGAAGAGAGGATTCAGTCACTTCGAAAGCC
>JAQGHT010000266.1 GCA_028291565.1 Planctomycetaceae bacterium
CCTGAACTGGCAGTTTCCGACCGCAATTGCAAGGCGCGGGTCGTTGGTACGATTGTTGTACGATTCCAACAGAGTCATGTTACTGCTCCCTGGTCGACATCCCGGCTTGCTGGACATTTCCGGCATACGGATTCTGAGAATTTGCGGGGATCGCCTGACGCCGCATCGGCTGAATCAATTTGGGCGAGGGATTGTAACTGGCGTATTCCTGAGGCGCCACCATTCCCGAGCGACTCATTTGTCCGGAATTCGATCGATATTGCCGAGAAGTCATGGGTATTCCCTGCCCCATATCTGCATAGGTTGGATCGTATCCATCGCTCCCGGCAGTTGGCGTTCCGCCACCGCTGCAACCACAGCCCGCTGCTCCGGAATCATATCCTCCGTCCATCGGATAGTAGTCGTCGGCCATGGCATAATTACCGCGTGATGAATAGCCTCCAGACATTTGATTACAGCACGAGCAGCAGGCGCAACCACTGATTCCATTTAACACCGTCAGACACACCACCCAAATTGCCAATCGAGACATCCTGAATTCCCCAGCTTTCCGCAATCGAAGTCCTGAATCGTGATTACTCACGTCCACAAGCGGTATCGGTTTGACGATTGGCGGGAGATGATCAATTTAGCAAGCTTTAACGATTCTCCGGAATATGACGCCTGCGGACTGGCGGACTGGTTAGGCATGGTGCATGGCCCCTTGGTCGAGTCCTAGGCCCCGTTGGCTGTGCGAATCGGCATGGTGCGGTATAGTAGTCATGTCTCACACGTCCGGCCACGAACTCTTTTCCGCCATACCGACACGATATGCCTGCCGCCAAGTCTCCAGTTCTGGAATCTCCTACGCGTCGCAATTGGACATGGTTCACGTTCCAAATCACGTTGCAGGTGGTGTTCACATTTTGGCTTCGCTTTCGTGCTCGAGGCATCGAGAAAATACCGGCACATGGTGGTGGATTGATTCTTTCGAACCACCAAAGCTTTCTCGATCCATTATTAATCGGTATGCCTTTGACCCGGCCTGTCAGCTTCCTGGCGCGAGATAGTCTGTTTCGAGTCCCGATTATTGGTTGGATCTTGCGCAACACCTATGTCAAACCCATCAGCCGGGAGAAGGCCAGTACTGCCAGTATTCGCGAGACCGTGCAGCGGATGGAACATGGGTTTCTTTGCGGACTATTTCCCGAGGGGACTCGGAGTGCAACTGGTCAAGTGGGGGAATTCAAGCCTGGTTTTGTGGCCTTATTGCGGCGCACCAGTCTGCCGGTCTATCCAGTTGGCGTTGCAGGCGCAAACCTGGCATTGGGGAGAAAGAGCTTCTTGCTGAAACCGTTTCGAGTCTGTGTCGTATTTGGAAATCCGATTCAACCCGAAGAAATCGCGCCGTTGAAGGAACGTGGCCGTGAAGAAGAGCTCGTCGCATTTGTGAGAGACCGGGTTTTAGCGTGTCAAATGGAAGCTGATGCCTGGCGTTTGAGCAAGTAATCGATTTCAGGCCGCAGTTTTGGTCGACAGGAACAGTGGGGTCGCATTCGAGTTGGAGACAGACTTCTCTGTTGAAAACGTGATTTCAGCTTGATCTGAATTCTGGGCCGGTGGCAATTAATGGGTTATCATCGAACAGGCAGTTTCATTCAAAAACGCGAGTTGGTAGACTCCTTGTGGCGTGCAATTGCAAATGGATTCAGCGTGAATCAGGACTGAAATTGAGTGGTTGGTACATTTGTTGCTCTTTGGCGTTCAGTTCAATAATAGAATGTGTTTCTAATTTCGCCACTTTTTTGAGACGTGTCGTTTTTTCAGTGGTTGACTTCAAAAAAACGTATAGAATTGGGACGACAACTCATCCATGGGTCTTGGATTTGTTCGAGATCCTGAGTGAGACTTTTTCAATACTTATCCCCCCGATCAGACGACTCATTTTGACCGTGCGTGGTACATTTCGGGCCGTAAGGATACGATTTCATGCTGGGTGAACTGATTCCAACCGGCGGGGGGGACACGATTCCCCTTCTGAAGCCCAAATTGCTGGTCGGGCGACGTGATGAGTGCGATATTGCACTTCGCTTTCCCAATGTTTCCTCGCATCATTGTGAATTGGAACTGGTTGAAGGCTATTGGCAGATTCGTGATCTTAATAGTAGCAATGGCATCAAAGTCAATGGCATTCGGTGCCTAAAGAACTGGCTCCTGCCTGGTGACGAAGTCTCGATCGCGAAGCACAAGTATGAAGTGAAATACGTGGCTTCCGGACCTCCGCCCCAACCGCTCGAAGAATTTGATCCGGCGGTCTCTTTGCTGGAAAAAGCGGGCCTCTCGCGTCGTGACGTCGAGATGGCGGATGGCGAAGATATCTCGCAGAGTTTGATGGAGAAGGCTGGCCTGGAGCATCGTCCAAGAAATCCGATGGGCCGTCCCAATCCGAATTCCAAGTCGCCACCCAGCAACCGCGCGCCCAACTCATCACCGAATGCGCCCGCGCCGGCCAAGAAAAAGCCCGATTCTGACGAATCGATCGCATTGAAATGGCTTGAGTCTGACGAATAACGCGGGATTGTGCGCATTTGACTCAGGCGGTCTATTTGTCTCATTCGATCGCCGAAAGTCTTTATCTGGTAATCGCCTCAACGCTTGGGAGTTTTTCGGATTGACTGGCCGTTTGGAGGCGGCATCTCAAGTCGGATTCACATTTTCTTTCTCAGTTCCGACTTTTTCGTGTCGCTTGTTTGCCAATTGCGGGAGTGATATCATCAAGTGTTGATGTATTGAGTAGATCGACACTCGATTATTATCTGCCAGTTGCCTCTCCGTCTGCCCGTCCCTCCCGAAGGCCTGATTATGAATTCGGCACTGAATTGTCCAGGACCTGTATCGCGCCGTTCTTTGTTAACAGCCGGGCTTTTCGGGTTGAGCAATTTGTCACTTGGGGGCTTGCTTCGCGCAAGAGCAGCCGCCGCCGTTTCTCCCCCACAAACAAGTTGCATTCTGGTATGGCTGGTCGGCGGACAGAGCCATCTTGAGACGTACGACATGAAGCCAAATGCGCCCCGAGAGATTCGGGGCGACTTTTCGCCGATTCGAACCAATGTCTCGGGGCTTGATGTTTGTGAACTGCTACCCCGCCACGCTCAAATCGCTGACAAATTCTCGCTGATTCGCTCATTCGAACACACCTTTCCCGGGCATGTCGACGGTGCCCAGATGGTTCTGACTGGACACCCTCCGAAAGGGGTCAACCCGACAATAATTGTTCCAGACTTCCCTGACTTGGGCTGCGTCTACAAAGCGGTGACGCCAGCTCGAAAGAACGGCCTGCCCCAGAATATCGCTGTCCGCAACGAACTGTATTACGCTGGCCCGGCCTATCTTGGACCGGCCAACAGTTCGTGTGTCATCCCCACGCGCACGGCGAATAAGACTGATTTTTATTTGCCGAGTCTCGACGTACCTGTCAATCAGGTGGGACGTCTCGATAGTCGGATGGCATTACGGAAATCGTTTGATCGTCTGCAGCGAAACATTGATGGTTCAGGCATGATGTCGGCGATGGATCAATTCGATACCGAGGCCGTTCGGATGCTGACCGGAAGTCAGGCGCAAAAGGCATTCGATCTCGGATCAGTTGATCCTCGGACTCGTGATCGTTATGGCCATTCGCTGTTTGGACAGGGCTTGCTGTTAGCGCGGCGACTGGTTGAAGCCGGAGTGGGATTCGTCTCAGTGGATGGGGGCTGGTTTCAGGACGTGCATCCACTTTTGTCGGACAACTGGGATGATCACGAGACGAGCCGCAACATTTTTGACGCCCAAAAACTGCGACTGCCGGCCTATGATCAGGGAGTGACTGCGCTGATCAATGATTTGTACCAGTCAGGTATGGATCGCGATGT
>JAQGHT010000284.1 GCA_028291565.1 Planctomycetaceae bacterium
TCAGTTACCATTGCTACTCGCCAATCGCGCGGGACAGCGTTTTGAAAACGTCAGCGCTTCCGCAGGCGAATACTTTCGCGTGCCACATCTGGGCCGGGGTCTCGCAAGTGCAGACCTCGACCACGACGGCGATGCAGATCTGATATTCACGCCGACAAACGAACCGGCCGCCGTCTTGGAAAATCGATCGCCACATGCCGGTCACTGGATACAATTGGAGCTGGTCGCTCAGAAAACGTCTCGCGAAGCGATTGGCGCCCGCGTCACAATGTACACCGACAAAGGCCCCCGAGTCCGGCAGGTCACGAGCGGCGGAAGTTATCTGTCACAATCAGAGCGTGTTCTCATCTGGGGATTCCCCGCATCCAGCAAAGTCGAAAAAGTGATGATTGCGTGGCCCTCGGGACTAGAACAGACCATTGAACCTCCTGCCTGGAACACGCGATCCATTGTCCGCGAGGGGCAAGCGCCGTTAATCTTAGAGATGTCTAAGAAATGACTTCGAATCGAGTGTTTTTGAAATGAAGTCGCGAAAGTCCGTCTCGACAATCGATTTAGCATTGTGGATTGCAGGCCTATCAAAATAACGACCTGGATGCCATCCAACGGCAACTGGTGATCGCCGAGCGGCAAGACAAGAAATCGGGAACGCTCCGCTTACTTCGCGGAGCATTCCTAATCGCGACCAGGGAACCGGAATTGGCGTTGAAGCCCCTTCTCGATGCGTTCCAGTATCCGGCATTGCGACCTTGCGCACTGTTGCCGGCCACCCGCGCGTACCTCGATCTGCACCAATTCCGGGCTGCGGAGTAACTCTTGTCAGATCGCGTGCGGGAAGACACGGATGCGGTAGAGGCACATCGCCTGTACGCCGCCATGTACTATGATCTGGGCGCGAACCCGCTGGCGATCCAGACTTCGCGGTCGGCCCGCACCTGACGCGGTTCGAGCAATCTGCAGACGGACTGGTTATCTGGTGGTACGAGTCGAATCGAATTCCGCCGCAGGCGACGAAACAATGACCGCGGAAAGGCCAATTGACCTGGTTCATACCGGGGCGCGGCACTCTTTCCTGGCAATTCTACCATCTGCCGGAGCCTCAAAGGGTACCTTGCGGCCAGTTCAGAGAAACGACTCAATTCGGTACCGAACTCGAACGTGTTTAGGTTGATTCTGCGCGAAGCTTTTACCAGTCCCACAGCGCCATCACATTGCCGCGAACTATCGCGTCTTTCAATCGGGTTGGTAAAATACAATCACAACCAGAGAACGCCCGCTAACCCCGCGAATTGACGCGACGCACAATTGAGTATCTGACATGTTTCGCCGATCCTCGCTACAGGGCACTTCCTGGTGATTCCTGCGTCTCGGCATTACGGTGGAAATTTAACGGCCGCATTGTGACCTCGACACCTGACACACCTGAGACTTCCTCACTCTCCCCAAAAAGGCCGCGCCCACGTTTATGGCGAATGGCAATAGTTCTTGTGGTGATTGCAGTAGTCTGTGGCCCGATCCGCTGGCTGCCGCGAACATGGGCCGTTCAGGCTCTCGATGCCTACGACAATCAAAATGCCCTGCGATGGCTGGGTTGGTCCGCGTGGGTGGGGAACGATGCAGGTGAAATTGCCCTGGGACGAGTCCGGGCTTACCGGCGTCTGAGACAATTTGATCAGGTGCGTGCCCAATTGCTGCGAGCCTCGGCCGCTGGAGTGTCCCGCCAGAAACTCGAACGCGAACAATGGCTCACGTTGGCACAGGCCGGACAAATGGAAAGCATTGAATCCAAATTGCCGGCGTTGCTCGATGATTCGCAAGTCGATCCACGCGATGTTTGCGAAGCCTATGCGACAGGCTTTTTGCTCACTGCGAGACCCGGGCCGGCGCTGAATCTGATCGTCCCCTGGATTGCAGACTATCCCCATGACAATCAAGCATACTACCTGCGTGGAAAGGCCTATGCGTTGGGGCGACACTATACAGAGGCAGAGCAAGCATTGCGTGAGGCGCGACGACTTGCCCCGCGCCGGACCGAAATTGCATTGGCACTCGCCGAAGCACTTTTGCAATTGCAACAACCTGAAGTCGCACTGCCGCTATTCGAATTTGCGACGACAGACGCCGCTTTGAGCGATCAGGCCTGGTTGGGTGTCGCGCAGTCGGCACGTCGCATGGGACAAGCTGACAAGGCGTTGACGGTCTTGAAAGAGTTGCTGGTACATGCACCTAAGATCAGTGTGGCGTGGGAAGAATTGGGGCGGGCGCAATCTGATCGCCAGGAGGTGACTGACGCCATTTCGTCGCTGGAAAAGGCTGTCGCCCTAAGTCCCAATTCCCTCTCCGCGCAGCAAGCATTGGGACGCGCGTTGATGGCGAATGGTGAACAAACCCGAGCACAGCGACACATTGAGTACGGCGTCCAGGCCACGACAGAAATGGAGCGAATTCGACTCCTGGAGGACCATTGCGAATTACACCCCAACGATGCGGCCAGCCGGTTTCAAATTGCCGAATTTTATCGAAAATACGATACACCCGATTTAGCGATTGCCTGGGCTCGTTCAGTCTTGATCCTGCTGCCAGAGCATCAACAGGCGAGAAAGCTCCTGGATGACTTGATCTCAGCAACAAAAGACGACTCTCGGAATTGAATTCCGTCAAAAGGATAGAGCTGGGACTGAAACTTCATCGTGACGTTGAAAACTCAGCGAAGACCCCAAACTCAATCGCCAAAACGCAAAGAAACTGCTGTCCTGACGACAGCGGTTTCTGTTTTCAAAGTACCAGATTGTAAGAGAATGTCAGTCAACGAGATTGAACTCGAAGACATTCTTTTTCGCGTCCGCAGAAACATCCGCCTCCAATGTCGTCGTTTCCAGAGACGTGTACCGTGCCGGAAACTCGGATTTTGGCGGGGCGAACGATTTCCCTTCCGTAGCCATCTTTTGCATATCTTCCGGCTTCATTTGCGTCGGCGTCTTGCCCAGTTCATTCGCCAGCGGCTTAGTCACAATCACCTTGAACTTACCAACCTCCGCCCCCGGACGTCCACCGGTTGTCACCGTGAAATTTCCATCCTTATCGGTCATCCCTGTGGCTGGACTTCCCGCAGCGGGAGAAAACAGGACAGTGGCTCCAGCAATTGGCTGGCCATTGTATTTGACCACACCTTTCGACGCTGCCAGGGGACGAGCCTTGGTAGTATCACCACCTGAACAGCCAACCGCAAGCGGCAGCAGAAACAGACTCATTCTCAAAATCAAAATCCCAGACAACTTCCTCTGCATCATCAAATCTCCTGAGAGATAAAACCAAAATTCAACCTGGAGCGCATTAACCAATCGCGTTCTGCAGGGTGAGGCTCCTGGCGAACCATCGCGGTGATCGGTAACAGCCAAAAGTAGCAGTTCGACGAGAGCCTCGCTCTCCCGCTGCGCACACCATAAGTTAATGCGATTTGGAACAACCAACTCAATATGATAAGTGCAATCGTTCGGATTTGCCCAATGCTGGGAAACCAATTCGTGAGACGGGACATGGGGAAAATCAATGCATCAGTCAATTACGCTTTTCGCATTCAATTAACGCCTGACGTCGCGACAGTACGCGAAGCAGATCACTAATTACGAAAAGCCCGGCTTGGTTCTCAAAGCCGGGCTTCTTGGCAAAACTTCCAGGATCTGCTTAGCACACGCGGACCATATTCCCCACAACCGATGCGTGCTGCCCCATAGTCTGGGATCCGATTCCAAACGGTGCCTCAAATGTCACCGAATTCAATCCCACTTTTTTCCGTCTAAGCGCTTAAAACTCACCAAGCGCGTTACCATCTTGCCTGGAACCCAGATTCCGCCAAGTGACATTAGAAATGTTTTGGCTGATGAACCGAACGGTTCCGTCGCCAAGTAACATTTGACAGCCGCCAGTGTGCCGGGATCGGAAGCCCCAGGAGTAGGTCCAGTTACTCTGCGTGGAACAAGTTGGCTTGTTGCTCCCACCTGGAATGTTGGGGCAGGTTGTGAAGTCGTTCGGGTTGACGAACATCGACGCGTGAGCCGTATTCATCCCGTTGTAGCATGGCCAGCCGCCACCGTAGTGGTCGTGGCAATCCGGCAATGTCTCACCAATGATAATCGTATTGCTTAAGCCATCGGTGACATCGGCCATTTTCGCGCCGTAACCAGTCCGCGTGATATAAGCGTCTGACTGCCCCACCGTCGTACAGTTGCCGTGACCACAGGTACCTGGTCGGCCATAGGTATTACTGAGTGTACTGCAGTTCGGATCGGCGGAAGGCGTATACTCTGTTCCCAGGCTGGCCGTGTAATTGCTCACGACATAGCCATTGAATGGACCGCCCCCAGCCACTGGATCGGACGGACAGAACAGATAGGGAAGTGAATACAGGTAAAGCGGCTTACCATTGATTACTTGACCATATGCGCCGGCTGGCGCATTAAAATTGATCTGATTATAGAGCCCAGCCTGATCGACATAAGGTAAGATCCGCGCTTGCCAACCGAGTTCAAGTGCTCCCCAGTTGGTTCCACCGATTGGAAATCGGTTGTACGTGTCATGGTAATTGTGCATCGCCAGACCGTACTGTTTCAGAAAGTTCTTGCATTGCGTCCGGCGCGCTGCTTCTCGCGCCTGTTGAACCGCGGGAAGCAACAACGCGATCAAGACTGCGATGATCGCAATGACCACCAGCAGCTCGATGAGCGTGAAGCCCATGCGGTGCCAATTTCCCCAACGACGTTTCATCATGGTGGCTCCATCAAAAAAGAAAAACGAAAGGCCCACGAAAAGGACACCCCAAACAAAATTTAGCGGGGCGAGGGTAAATTTGGGAAAAATCAAGCCCGCGATTAGCAAACTGAGAATTGAAGGGTGGAAACCACTTTAGATTATCATCGTATCGCCTTTGCAGACAAGAGATTATTAAGTGATTTTTCCGAATTGATCCGTGATTTTGACGAATCACACTTGCGTTGATTTTCCAGTCTCGGTTACCGTCAAGTGTTGACACGCGTGTGAGGAATTCCTCGAGCAAAACAAGACATGAAGTCATCAGCAAAAGACACAACGTTTCTCTATAATGCATCGTTTGTTGCTTTACACCTAATTGATACCTGCAACGGCGAACGGACTGCCCCATCCAGACAATTTGTCTACGCCTGAGCATATTCTGTGTTCACTCACAATTTGTAAACTGACGCCTTGCCTTTATCGTTGGAACGCGATTTTGAAATCGGGAGTCTTTCAATTCCAGGGGGCGAATACTTCTCCAAATCGCGACTGGCCTACTCCGAGAAATCTTATGCGCAGGCTCCCTTGGGAGATTTTTCGCTCGCTGTGGCCACTGATCGTTCTGGCAATCTCTCTTTCAGCGGGCTGCGGCGTATCGAAAGTCAAATCACCCCCTGAAAAAACCACCGCGAAAAATGCGGCGCCGCCTTCCGAATCGGCTTTTGAGTTCAAAGAGATCTCCGCAGAATGGTTCAATACGGCAATGGTCTCGGCGCCTGTATACCACAATGGAGAGGAAACGAATCACTGTTCCATTCTGGAATCACTGGGTGGCGGTCTTGGCTTGGCGGACTTTGACCGTGATGGCTGGGTGGATGCGATCTTTCCCGGCGGCGGCGAGTTCACCGTGGATGGGAAATTCCGCGGATGGGACACCCGCTGCTGGCGCGGCCAACCTGATTTACGAGCTCTTGAAATCACGCTCCAATCGAGAGTTCCCGCTCCCCGCACATACACGCATGGCGTCGCAATTGGAGACTCTGATAATGACGGGTTTTCTGACGTATTGATTACCGGATACCAGGGAGTGCAATTCTGGGTCAATCAGGGAGACGGAACCTGGACAGACTCGACGATCAAATCGGAACTCCAGAATGACACAGCCTGGAGTTCATCTGCCGCCTGGGGAGACATTGATGGTGATGGCTGGTTGGATCTCTATGTGGCCCATTACGTGGACTGGTCGTTCAAGAACCATCCCGAATGCGTGAATCCGAAACACGAGCGCGACATTTGTCCGCCACGTCAATTTTCGCCATTGCCACATCGGTTGTGGCTTGGCCGAGGTGATGGGACGTTTGCGGATGGTACGGCGGTCTGCGGACTGCGTGCTGATGGCAAAGGCCTGGGAGTCCTGATCGCGGACTTGGATTTGGACAATGACTTGGACATTTATGTCGCGAATGATACGACGCCAAATTTTCTGTATCACAATGAAGGCCATGGCCAACTGCACGAAATCGGCATGCTGAGCGGCACGGGATTGAGTGATGTGGGCACACCGGACGGGAGCATGGGGATCAGCCTGGGGGATTTCGATAACGACGGACTGCCGGACTTGTGGGTCGCGAATTATGAGCGTGAAGTCTTCGCTCTCTACCGTAATCAGGGACATTGTCTCTTTCAGCATCTCAGCCAAGCCGCCGGAATTGCCGCCCTCGGCGGGGCCTATGTTGGATTCGGCACGGCATTTGGAGATTGGGATCTCAATGGCGATGAAGATCTCGTGGTGTCCAATGGCCACGTGCAACATGTTCCGACCAATTCTCCAGTCCACCAGTTACCGTTACTGCTGGCCAATCGCTCGGGAAAACGCTTCGAAAATGTCAGTGCATCGGCAGGCGAGTATTTTCGTGTCCCGCATTTGGGCCGAGGTCTCGCAAGTGCGGACATCGACCACGACGGTGATGCCGATCTGGTTTTCACACCGACAAACGAACCGGCCGCGATCCTGGAAAATCGGTCGCCCCACACTGGCCACTGGATCCAGTTGGACTTGGTCGCGGTGAAGACATCCCGCGACGCAATCGGCGCCCGCGTCACAGTGGTCACCGATAAAGGACCTCGCGTCCGGCAGGTCACCAGTGGAGGCAGCTATCTGTCGCAATCTGAACGAGTTCTGATCTGGGGTTTCCCGGCATCGAGTAAACTCGAAAAAGTCGTGATTGCCTGGCCCTCCGGGTTGGAACAGACCGTGGTCCCCCCCGCCTGGAACACGCGGTCCATTGTCCGAGAAGGGCATCCACCGTTAACCTTGGGATCTGCGATGCCTTGACTTTCCATCGGGCCGTTTTATGAGATGGCGTTCCTGGATGCTGAAAGCCCCAAAGCAGGATGTCCGAAAAAACCACTTGTGGCCCCCGTTGTAATCCGCGAAATGACTGATTCACCCACCCCTGCACTGGCCGCCGCGAAGCGTCAAAGTTGGCTGAGCCTGCGGGGTTGGTACATGTCAGGATGCCTGGCCGTGATGTTCCTGGCAAGTGTTTGGTTTTGGTATGCATCCCGACCGGATCTGGCGATGACGACCGAGCGAGGTTGGCAGGCCTATCTGGAACACGACATGGACACGGTCCAGCGGCAAATGACAATCGCAGAGCGATTGGACAAGAACTCGGGAGCGGCTCGATTGCTGCGAGGCGCGTTTTTGCTGTCGACGAAAGACCCGGAATTGGCATTGAAGCCCCTGCTCGATGCGTCCCAGTATCCGGTTTTGCGACCTCGCGCACTGTTGCTGGCCGCCCGCGCGTACCTCGATCTGCACCAATTCCGGGCTGCGGAGCAACTCTTGTCAGATTGTGTGCGCGAAGACCCGGATGCGGTGGAAGCACATCGCCTGTACGCCGCAATGTACTATGATCTGGGTGCGAATCCGCTGGTGATTGAGCACCTCGAAGCCGTGTCCCGACTCGATCCAACGGACGCGCGACCGCTGCGCGTGATCGGACTGATGCGGAAGGATTTTCAAGACTACACTGCGGCAGCAGCCGCTTATCGTGCGGCACTGAACCGGCCAATCGACGCACCGCTTGCCGCAGAGGTCCGTCTGGAACTCGCTCAGTGTCTGGCCGAATTGCGAAAATATGAAGAATCATTGGCCGCACTCCAACCGACCGACCAAATGCCCGAAGCGATCGCGGTCCGAATGCTCTGCTTCCGTACACTGGGTCGGATGGATGAAGCCCGACAGCAAGCGGAACTGGCCCGTGAGATTTCAGATCCTCCACTGAGCCTGACACTGGAACTCGGCAACTACTGGGATGCTGCAGGAGATCTCAAGCAGGCGACACTTTTTTTTGAGCGCGCCGTGCAGCAAGACCGTCTGGATTTCGTGCCGCGCTACAAGTTATCGACCATCTACGCTCGGCAAGGCCGAACCGCAGATGCCGCGGAACAGGTACGACAAATGCAAAAGAATCGCGAGCGCTATGACCGCTTGCATGCGCTGCAGAACCAGGCGATGCGCGAACCTTATAACGCAGCGGTGCGTTACGAAATGGGGGTCGCGGCACTCGCCTTAGACCGTACGGAAATGGCGCGAGTCTGGTTCACCGCGGCAATCGGTCTCGACCCGGAACATCACGCGGCACGAGCCGCCTTGCAGGCTCTCGAATCGCGTTCGACGACCCCCTTCGAAAAATGAGTACGCCACATTTGGCCAAATCCACCCGGTTGCGGGATGTGTCGGAGACGCCATGTCGAATTCTCGCTTCCCACACATTGGGGAATCAAGATATCCATTCCGGAAGGGCATTGATCCAGTCTTCGCAATCACTTAGGATATTCATCTCGCGGGAGTTCTTATCACATCCGTAATCACCGTCTGGAATGTGACAGTTTCAACCGTGCGAAGTACAATGCCAACTTTCGACGAAACGAGTTCGAATCAACCGCCGGGAACTCGCGCGGAAGATTCAATCCGCTTCAAACCCGATGCGCCAGGCAGCCCTCGATGTGCATTCCCGGCGAATCAGCCCCCCGGCTGGAGTGCATTCGGTGAAAGTACACGAATCGGCGGAGGTCGGACAAATCGTAACTCACTGAAACGCATTCGCTTGCGTTCCAAGTGTGTTGCACGATCGGCGAGACCGGGTCAATTGCTGCGTAAGACAGGGAGGCCGAGATGTTTGTTTCAGAAGCTGCGGACGACCAATTACCGCCCAGACATGACTGGGGGTCATACTTTCGAGGATTCAGTGCGTGCGTGGTCGTGACGGCGCTAACCGCTGCCTGCTTAATGGCGTGGGCGCCCCCCGCAAAACCCCCGCAGCAGGCTGCCATGCCCAATCCGCTCGATGCCGCACGCACATTCAAATACCTGACTCAGGTTTGTGATATCGGGTCTCGTCCGAGCGGTTCTGCCGGCATGGAGAAACAACAGAAACTGATCACCGATCATTTCACGAAATTTGATTGTGAAGTGAAGCTGCAACCCTTCGACGCGCCACATCCCTTGACCGGGCAGCCCGTGCGAATGAATAACATCATCATTTCGTGGCATCCCGAATCCAAAGAGCGGATTCTGCTCTGTGCCCATTACGACACGCGGCCCTTCCCTGATCGCGAAATCTCTCCAGCAGCACGGCGTGGAGTATTCATTGGCGCCAATGACGGGGCGAGTGGCGTGGCCTTATTCATGGAATTGGCCCACCACATGCAAAAACTCAAGCCGACTTATGGCGTGGATTTTATCCTGTTTGATGGCGAGGAACTCGTGTTTGACCAGCAAGGCACCTATTTCCTAGGTTCCAAACATTTTGCCCGCCACTATCGCGACGAACCCCCTGCCCATACTTATAAGTATGGCATACTAGTGGACATGATCGCCAGTAAGACGCTCGCATTGTATTATGAGAA
>JAQGHT010000286.1 GCA_028291565.1 Planctomycetaceae bacterium
ACGGTGATGACGGAATGCCATGGACTGGCCCCCGAAGAAGTGGAAGCGCTCGTCACGCTTCCCATGGAAACGGCTTTTAACGGCGCGGCTGGAGTAGAAGCCGTTCGCAGCTCGTCCGGCATTGGCTTGTCCGTGATCAACGTCGAATTCGGCTGGAACACGGACATCTACACGGCGCGACAAATCGTCAATGAGCGTCTCGGAACTGTCGCCGGACGCCTGCCCAAGGACGTGAAAGCCGAGATGGCGCCGATCAGTTCGCTGATGGGCCAGATCATGATTATTGGCATGACCAGTGAAGGCAATGCCACGGCTCCACGGGACATACGAACGATCGCCGACTGGGTTGTGCGCCCTCGTCTACTGACCGTCCCGGGCGTGTCCCAGGTCATTATTATGGGCGGCGGCCGGAAGCAATTCCAGGTCCTTGTGAATCCCGAACTGCTATTGAGCTTCGAAGTTACAATGGCGCAGGTCGAAACGGCGTTGGCGCAATGCAATCTGAATGCGACCGGCGGCTATCTGCAGCAAGGCGCGATGGAATTCCTGGTTCGCGGTATCGGACGCGCGAACTCGCTGGACGACATCGGCATGACCGTAGTGAAGTCCACGCCCCAGCGATCAGTTCTGCTGCGTGACGTGGCCCGCATCGTTGAAGGGACGCAGTCCAAACGCGGTGACAGTTCCGTCAATGGCGAGGCGTCCGTCGTCTTGACTATTGGCAAGCAGCCGAATGCAGATACACGCCGCCTGACGGAGCAGATCACGCGAGCTTTGGAAGACTTGAAGCCATCCTTGCCACCAGATATTGAGCTGAATCCAGAGCTCTATCAGCAACGGGAATTCATCGACCGGGGAATCCACAACGTCATCGAAGCCCTCCGCGACGGTGCGATTCTGGTGCTGATCATTCTGTTCTTGTTTTTAATGAATTTTCGCACCACCTTCATCACTTTGACGGCCATTCCTCTCTCCATAGTCATCACGGGGCTGGTATTTCGTTTCTTTGGAGTCTCAATAAATGTGATGACTCTCGGAGGACTGGCGGTGGCGATGGGGGAACTTGTTGATGATGCAATTGTCGACATTGAGAATGTGTTCCGGCGGCTGGCTCAAAATGCACACGCGGAGCATCCGAAACCGATGCTGAATGTCGTGTACCATGCCAGTCTGGAAGTGCGGAGTTCCATCGTCTACGGCACCATGCTGGTCATTCTGGTTTTCATACCTCTGTTCGCATTGTCAGGCATTGAAGGTCGCCTGTTCGCTCCATTGGGATTGGCCTACATCACGTCAATTCTCGCTTCGTTGCTTGTCTCCCTGACAGTCACCCCCGTGTTGGCCAGTTTGTTGCTGTCCGATTCAAAATCGGCTCATAGTGAACAAGACAGTCCCTTGCTGAGATTTCTGAAGTGGTGTGCGACCCCCATCATTAAGACCAGCATGCATCCAGCCGGGTTGACCGTGTTGCTGATCATCGTCGGGGTTTCGATCGCGGGCAGCGGCGTGCTGGCATTGAATATCGGTAGCGATTTCCTGCCTCCTTTTGATGAAGGTGCGGCGCAAGTCAATGTCGTATTGCCTCCCGGCGCATCGCTGCAGGCGTCCAATCGGGCTTGCGGCATGGTTGACAGCGCCTTCCGCAAGCATCTGGAATCGGAAAGTAATCCCAAAGGATTCATCAAATCGTTCGTGCGCCGTACCGGACGCGCGGAGTTGGACGAGCATGCGGAGGGTGTGAATCACACCGAATACATTTTGAGTCTGAATCCCTTTTGCGGTTTACCCAGACAGGAAGTGTTGGCGGAACTGCGAGCAGAATTGGAAGAAATCAAGGGCATCGAATACGAAGTCGAGCAACCGCTGGCCCATATGATGAGCCACATGCTGTCGGGTGTGAATGCACAAATCGCCATTAAGTTGTTTGGAGATGATCTGGACCTGCTGCGCAGAAGCGCGCAGGACATCAAGAATGCGATCAGTGACATTCCCGGGCTGGCGCCGCCGGTTGTGGAATCTCAACAACTCGTTCCGCAACTCCGGATCGAACTCAATCGGGAACAATTGGCGGCCTATGGCCTGACTCCGGGTGACGTCAACGAATTCATCGAAACGGCCATGAATGGCAAGGTTATGTCGACTCTTCTGGATGGTCAGCGGATGTTTGACATCATTGTCCGCCTCGACGACAAGTTCCGGACCGACTTCAACGAACTGGAACGGTTGTCCCTGGAATTGCCGCACGGGGGGCGCGTTCCCCTATCGGCAGTGGCCAAAGTCTATGAAGCGGGTGGCCCCAATACCATCAATCACGAACGGGTCAAACGCAGAATTGCGATCCGGGCCAACACCACCGACCGCGACCTGGGCAGTGTGGTTGCCGATATTCGCGCCGCGGTCAAGGACAAAGTCAAACTGCCGGAAGGGTATTTCGTCGAATACGGTGGTCAGTTCGAAGCTCAGCAGGAAGCGACGCGACTGATCGGCCTCTTAAGCATCGTCTCGTTCTCGGGCGTGTTCATGGTGCTGTATACGCTATTCCCATCGGTCAGAATTGTACTGCAGGTCATGCTGGCGTTGCCAATTGCCTACGTGGGCGGCGTGATTGCCCTCTGGTGGACGGGGCAAACGTTGACTGTCGCGAGTCTCGTTGGATTTATTTCACTGGGCGGGATTGCCGCGCGGAACGGAATTCTGCTGGTGTCGCACTACTTGCATCTGATGCGGGAAGAAGGCGAGGAATTCTCGGCGCATATGGTGATCCGTGGCAGCCTGGAGCGTCTGGCGCCGGTGCTGATGACGGCGCTCACTGCTGGGATCGGACTGGTACCGCTGGTCTTGGGCGGACAACAGCCGGGCAAAGAAATTCTTTATCCTGTGGCAACGGTCATTCTCGGCGGATTGATCACGTCCACGGCGTGTGAGTATATTGTCCATCCTGGAATCTTCTGGTTATTGAGCGGCGCCGATGCCAAACGCTTGTCGAAGCCACACGCAGACATGGATTGACGGATCAGCGTTGGCTCGACGCCAAGTAGCCAACGTTGCCAAACCTTCGCCTTCGGACAAGTAACGGAGCGGAGATCCTCAATCTCTGGCCAGATCGGTAATAATTCACTCGCTGGCACATCGAGCTTGCCTGGAAGGTGCATCCTTCTGTCTGGCATGGTCTGATTGAGTCTCCAATTTCGCAAATGGTAACATTCGCCATGAAATCAATAGTCGCCCAGATCCTGATTCTGTTTGCAATCATGGCCGTGGTCGCTGAGTTCCAGTTATCAGCATGTCTTGCACAGCAACCGCAAACGGCCGCATTTCGCGAAGCCAATGTTCTGGTTGTGCTGATCGGTGGAATGGATTCGGATCCCACCGCTGCTCAGATTCAAAACACGGCGCGGCGGCACGAAGGCAATAGTGGGATGTTTCGTTTGCAGAGAGATCTTAAGCACGATCGAATCGTATCGCACTATTTCAATTGGAATGGCACCCGCGCCGGAAAGATTCAGGCCAAACCGACGCCTGGTCCCACCGCGATCATTGAGACGATTCGCGGTCACCTGCAACGGCATCCGCAGTCTCGGGTGATCATTGTCGGTAACAGCTGGGGAGGGCATACGGCCTGGCAAGTCTGTCAGGAGATCTTTGATTCTCCGCAGCCGGTCGCGATTGATTGCGTCATGTTTCTAGACCCCTCTTCAGCCGGCAGGTCTGCGAAGTCGCGTCCAGTAAGACTGCCGTTAAACGTGGCCCGATCTGTGAATTATCACACTCGAAATCTGTTTGGCTGGCGCAGTTGGCCCAACGAGGAACGAATGGAAAACATTGATTTGGGCGATCGTAAGCACGGGTTCCTGGTCGATGGCGGCCCCGCGTACGATTCGGCGTTCAACTTCGAAGCGCATGTCGCCGCGGAATGGGACGAACGTTTACATGCGGACATTTGCAAACGTATCCACGACCTCATTCCGAAATCAGACACGTCCGCCAATTGATTGGCGGAGGTGGGTGTCAGCCCAATGGTTCTTTAGTAGTGTGAATGCTTCTTAAATTCAGGGCAAACTGCTTCGACTGCAATTCCAGGAGTGACTCGCCTATAGGGATTGGGGGAAGCTTCTCATTTGCGCACGGACAGGTTGAAAACCTGTCCTACTTAAAAAACACGACACGGAGTGTCGTGCCACACTATTTGGGCTGGGCTAGTTCGGCCCGCCAGCGGTGGAGCGTTTCCAACGCTTGCGAAGCGGTCAGATCTTCGAGATTCATACCTTTGATTGTGTCGATGAGCGGATGTTCCGGCGGCGCGAAAAGTGTCAATTGGCGGTCGCGTTTCCGCCCCCGGACCATCTTGGGGCGATCTGGAACCTTTGGCCGGCCTTCGGGATCGAGGTGGTCGCTTTCGAGAGTCTGCAGAATGGCCCGGGCTCGCTCGACGACGTCCATCGGGACACCGGCCAAGCGGGCGACGTGGATGCCGTAACTCTTGTCCGCGGGCCCCTCCACAATCTTGTGCAGGAAAATGACGTTGTCGGCGTCTTCCCGAACCGCGACGTTCCAATTCCTGGCATTTTTCAGACTCGACGTCAACTGGGTCAGCTCGTGGTAATGCGTGGCAAACATCGTGCGGCAGGCAATCGCGTCGTGGAGAAACTCAGTCACCGACCAGGCCAGTGAGATACCATCATAGGTACTTGTTCCGCGGCCGATTTCATCCAGGATGACGATGCTCCGTTCGGATGCCGCATTGAGAATTCGGGCGGTTTCAGTCATCTCGACCATGAACGTACTCTGGCCCTTGCTCAGTTCATCGCTGGCCCCCACGCGGGCGAAAATGCGGTCCGCGATCCCAATCCTGGCTCTTCGAGCCGGTACGAACGACCCCATTTGCGCCATAATGACAATTAACGCCGCCTGCCGGATATACGTGCTCTTACCGGCCATATTGGGGCCGGTAATAATTTGCACCAATCCGTTGGATTCTCCCAATCGGACGTCATTGGGGACAAATTGTCCGGATGGCTGCAGGCGGTCCAGAACAGGATGCCGTCCCTCTTCAATTTCCAGTACGGACTCGGTCAAGACTTCCGGCCGGCAATAATTGCTGCTCACAGCCAGTGTCGCCAATGCCACTAACACGTCCACCTGGGCGAGAATGTCAGCCGTTTGTCTCAGCCGGCCACCCTGCTTGCCGATCTGCTCCCGCAGATTCAGGAATAGTTCCTCTTCGAGAGTGTGGGCCTGCGTTTCGGCTCGCAAGACGCGGTCTTCGTGCGTTTTGAGTTCAGGCGTGATGAATCGTTCCTGGTTCTTCAACGTCTGCTTGCGGATGTATTCGGGAGGCACCTTGTCGGCGTTCGCACTGGTCACTTCCAGATAATAGCCGAAGACCCGATTGAAGCCGACCTTCAGATTTGGTAAACCCAGCCGAGCGGATTCCTGAGCCTGATATTTGGCAATCCATTCCTTGCCACCCCGAGACAAATCGCGTAACTCGTTCAATTCCGCGCTGAAGCCGTCGCGAATGACGCCGCCGTCCAGGTGCGATAGGGGTGGTTCATCCACTAACATGAGCGTGATCTGATTCCGAATATCAGGACAGAGATCAATGCCCACTTCCAGTTCCTGCAGCAATTCGGACCTGCGGGCGCTGAGTTTGGCTTTGATTTTCGGGAGGATTTCCAGCGAAGATGCCAGGCAACCCAAATCACGCGGAGTCGCCCGGCCGGTCGAGATTCGGGCCGTCAGACGCTGCAAATCATACGTTTGTTTCAAGACATCACGAATGTCCTGGCACAACATCGGATCGCGCGTCAGCTCAGTCACGGCATCCAGGCGCCGGTTGATGGCAACGACGTCCGTTAAGGGATTCGACAGCCAATCGGCCAGTAATCGCGCCCCCATCGGGGAAACGGTTTCATCGATCACGGCCAGCAGCGAACCCTCTCGTTTTCCTTCGCGAATCGTGCGCGTCAGCTCCAGGCTGCGGCGCGTGGATTCGTCGAGCATCAAGTTGGTGCCGCGACGGTAGGGTTCCAATTGGACGATGTGGTGCAGCGACGACTTCTGGGTCTCACAAACATATTCCAGCAACGCGCCCGCGGCGGTGATTCCAGGGGATGTTTGATCGAGATCAAATCCCTCTAAAGTCGCAGTTTCGAAATGCTGGAGCAGAACACTGCGGGCATGGTCGGGCACAAAGCACCAGGCCGGACGTTGCGCGACAAGCATGGATGGGACTGTGGCCAGTGCCTGCCAGGCTGCCGAACCTCGTGCATTATCAGGGATCAGGCACTCCGCGGGACGCAAACGAGCAAGTTCGTCGCTCAGGAACTTCAGCTCGATGTCCGTCGTCACGAATCGACCGGTTGACAACTCGAGCCATGCCAAGCCGATCCGGTCTTTTTCGGGATAGACTGTCGCCAGGAAATTGCTTTCGCGTGGGTCCAGAAGCGCGTCATCGGTTAATGTTCCGGGCGTGACAATCCGGCTGACTTCGCGACTGACGAGACCTTTGGCAAGTTTCGGGTCCTCGACTTGTTCACAAACCGACGCCCGATAACCGGCCTGAATCAACTTGCGGAGATAATTGTCCAGCTGATGGTACGGAAAACCGGCCATGGGAATGGGATTGGGGGAACCTTTATCCCGGCTGGTGAGAGTCAGCCCGACGACGCGCGCCGCGATCTGGGCATCTTCGTAAAACAGCTCGTAAAAATCTCCCATTCGAAACAAGAGAATCGCATCCGGATGCTGCTTCTTGACTTCCAAGTAGCGCTGCATGGCCGGGGTCAATCGAGGTTCAGCATCAGACATAGCAAGCCTGTCAGAGGAATCCGCACCCGGGCCGATTCGACGGCGAAAGTGCGGAGCGCGGATTTTCAGTGAAGCTGGTACAATATCCACATACAAGTCAGGGGCGTCAAGCGCCTTCGCCGATGATATCTCTGGTATTCTTCAAGGTCAGTTCCGACAATCCGGATCGATACCCGTGACCCACCAACATCACGGAGTTCCAATTCTGAAGGCCGCGAGCGGAGTTGCGATTCATGGAAGGCAATGAATGTTACAAGTTCTCGACAATTCGCGAATACATTCGCAGGACCGGGTCCTCAGAAGTCAGAGTTGCCTGCGACGTCGGCAGTAATGCGGGCTTTGTGACGCGGATGATCCGCGATTATTTCCCGACCTGCGAGATCTTTGCATTCGAACCCGTTGAAGACTGCTTCCGAGAGACGGTCACTCGAACCGCGGGTGACCCGGCGATTCATTGTTTCCAGCTGGCCGTGACATCACAGCACTTGTTCGAAGATGACCTGGGACGGGTGCCTCGGGCCGAGGTCCAACCGCTTCGGGTTTTTCGAGGCCTCCCGGCCGGCGGGCCAGGTTGGTATGGCGGTTCACTGATCCGACCGGAGTCATTCCAGGATTACCACCGAGACCATTATCGGGTGGAAGATCGTCCGATTCAGCCGATTACATTTGATCAAATGGTCGAGTCCGCCCTGGCCTCGACTGGTGCGAACGAGATTGACCTCGTAAAAATGGATTGCGAAGGATCAGAAATCCCCGCCCTGGGCTGCGCCGCGTCTGAAACGCTGCAGCGTTGTCGATTTATCGTGGGCGAATACCACGGAATTGAGCGATTCTACCAAGTCATGCGTGAGAAGCTCTTTCAGACCCATTTTGTGAGTCTGATCGGTGATGCACATCTGGGAAGTTTTTTCGCGGAGCGAAAAGGGGAGATAACCAGCATCTTAAATCCGGACAGGGATGGAATGCTGGTCGAACGTCCATGGCTCGCCGATCAGCCGATCGACTGGCATGTTTTTCGAGAGGAATACGTGCTTCCCAATGAGCGGCACTTCCATGCGCTTGCCAGTGCGGAAGTTTGCATTTAAACCGCGCACGGTTAAGAATGAGACGTTTGATCGCCGGGATCAGTATTGAAAAAGACTCATTCGTGGCAGCGAACAATATAAATGCTATTTACCGCCGAACAAGCCCATCCAACCTCGTGACTTCGAGCCTTCGCTGAGTTCATCGTCGAGTCCAATCAGGCCCGCTCGACGCGCCATATCAAGGCGTTTCAATTCGCTTTCGACCAGATTCTGCCGGTGCTGTAACTTCATCGTTTCTCGAGACAACTGCGCGCGTTCCAACGAAATTTGAATTTGAGTCTGTCGGAATTCCTTGCGGATCGATTCGGACCACTGATTCAGCAACTGGCGCTGCTGGTCGGTGAGATCGTCCAGACAGGGGAAGTCAACTGGTTGTTGTGCCGTCGCCTCCATGGTCTGAAGATAATCTTCCAATTGGGCAATATAGTAGTCGCGTGCAACCACGGCAGCCCGAAGCGTAGCCAGATCAGATGTTTCGAGGTCGACACTTTCGGGAGATGGGGGCAGCGGGACCAACATCCGTTCAGAAATGGTGTCGCGGTCCGAACGGGTCACGGCCGATGACTTAACGACGGTGTCGCCGCCATATGTGGGCTCAACTGGGGGTTTCGACTGCGGCTCCGGTTCTTTCGGAGTCTCCATTCCATATCGCGACAAAATATCGGCGACCGAAGAGGAATAGGATCCGGAATCGTCCTTTGGACTTCCCGAGGGTTTTGCCTGTGATTCAACTGGCGAGGCGAGTCTCGAATCAGTACTGGAATCGGCTCGGGCGACCCCGCTCTGTAGTGACTCCAGCCGTGTCATCAACTGGTCGAACCAACCGCGTTGCTGGAGGTCTTGCCAATCGTCCAACATCTGCCGCAGGTCGTCCTTCAGGTTGCCTCGCAGATCCGCGTCATTCTCAACGACAGAACTTTGGGCCAGCTCGTCAAAAGTTGGCTGCGTACCTTCTCGACGAAAACGATCGAGTTGTTCGACCGCCTGTTCGAGGCGTTCCGTGACGATACTGAGTAACTGGTCTTTTTCCTGGACCAGTTCCTCGAGTTTCGAAAGTTTTTCATGAGCGGACAAGGTCGTTGCGTCCATTTCCACATTGTACATCGCAGAGGTTGGCGTTGCGTATTGGAAACATAGATCATGTTTTTGTGCCGGTCAAATCGCAGTTTTTCGATTCGATATGCAACTGATTGAGCCGTCCAGTGTTACGCACTTTTCGGCGAGTCCTTATAGCAACAATCTTAGACATGAAAAGATGTGAATTCGCTACTCAGAATGACTGCCAACTTAGATAATAGTGTCAAGTTTAGCGGTCAAGCCGATTTCTCTGATTTTGAGGGGATTAGGGTGAGGATCCTCATTGACCGAATCTCGTTGACTTTTTTATACTCAACTCCAGCTCTTAGTGTGATTCAGTCTGACGCACAAACGCTTCCAGAGGGGCGGGCTCCCCTGTTATTCTGACACGTGTTTCACGTTCACGAGATTCCCGGAGATCTCGTAACTCGCTGCTGCAATCGTTTTGATTCATCCGCTCCTTCCTGACGTTTGGTCTCGCAATGTCCTCAAGTGAACTGTTGACTCTTTTCGACGCGTGCCCTCATGGAGTTTTCCTGGTCGACTTAGAGGGACGCGTTACCGCGGCGAACCGCAGCGCGCGTTGCCTGTTTGATCTTGATCCCGAGCTGTCTTTGGAAACGGTTTGGTTTACGGAATTTCTGGAATCGGCAGACGCGCAAATGGTCCGCGAACATCTGGCGGAATTAGCGCTGGTCGCGGAATCTGGTCGGCCAGATCCCAAGGTCCGAATGCTCGATGTCTATATTCAGCCTGAAAAGACCGAAGGCCGGTGGTTTGAAGTCACGATGAGCCTGAATCTCGGCAATACGCACACTTCCCGATTGAATTGCGCATCAATCATCGTGGTGCTCGCCGACATTACGCGGCACAAAACAATTGAATCCGATCTCCAGCGGCAAAATGAGAAGCTGGTTCGAGATCTGGCCAAGTTGTCGCGAAAAATGCGAGAAGAGACAAGGCAAGCCCAGCTGAATTACCAAGTGGCGGGTGAACAGATCCAGCTGGTGCGGGACGAAAAGAAATTGTCGGATGAACTGGGAGCTCGCTGGCGATCGTTGACCGAGAATGCCCCGCAGACGGTCATGCTGGCGGATCGCAAGGGCAAAGTCTTGTTTTGTAACCGGATGTCGGCATCCGCCGATTCAAATGCCAAGTCCGGAAAAAGAACCGTACAAGACTTCATTCCCGCCCAAGACTCCTCAAAGGTGCGGCAGATTATCGAAGATGTGTTGCGACAAAAGCAAAACAAAGCCTATGAAGTGAACGGCATCGATGCGGACGGAAATCCCGTCTGGCACTCAATCAGTGTTGGCCCGGTCGTTACTAAACCGGGTGAGCGGGCGGAATCTGTCGTACTCATTGCAACCGACGTCACGCAACGCAAGCTCGCAGAAGAATCGGTCGCCAAGCATCAGGAAGAACTGGCCCATGTGTCGCGACTGGCTTCGATGGGTGCTTTGACAGTCGAGTTGGCCCACGAACTGAATCAGCCTTTAGGAGTGATCGCAAACTACGTCGGAGGTTGTATTGTTGCTATGGAACGACCTGGCTGGGATCGAAATCGAATCGCCCAGGCTCAGCATAAAATCCTCGGAGAGACCAAACGAGCCCGCGAAATCACGCTCAGAATTCTGGACTTCTTACGCCGTCGAGAATCTCCTCGAATGTTAACGGACATGAATTGGCTGTTGCGGGATACGCTCCCGCTCGCGGATTTGGAGGCGCAAAAATACCAGGTGACATTGCTTCACGATGGACCACCAGACTTACCGGAGGTCAAAGTCAATCGCGTTCAAATCCAGCAAATCCTGATCAATCTCATCTCAAATGCTGTCCAATCCGTTGCGGCAGCGGCGCCCGCCAAACCGCACGTGAAAATTACCACCCGCCGGGTTGATGTGGATGGGATAGAAGTCAGTGTTTCAGACAATGGCAATGGATTCGATCCCAAATCAGCCGACCAACTTTTCAAGCCACTCTACACAACAAAAGAGAAAGGCACGGGGATGGGGTTGTCGATCTGCCGCACACTGGTGGAATTACATGGTGGCCGGATAACAGCAACAGCGACCCCGGGTTCGGGGGCGACCTTCACCTTTACGATCCCCAAATATGATTCTGATCGTGATGCGATGCGGGTGCGCGCGGAATTTGGTGCCCCAGAAGTCGCACGGTAATGTGACGATATCACCGAATTCCGGCTTATGCCGGACGCTCGCAATGACAATCAGGCTGGCAACGTGCGCAGAATTCGTCCGACTTCGTCAAACAGTGATTCAACAACCAGATTGACAGCCACGTTCTGCTCGATGTGATTCGCCCCGCTGATGACACGCTCGATGACCTGAATCAAAGTTGTCAGGTGGTCGGCCGTCGGATTCTTGATGCGTTGCCGAAATTGAGCGGCCTGCGGAATCAATCTTGATTCAGGTTGAATCATTTCTCGCATCGCGGTTCGAAAGAAATCGATGCTGAATCGAAAAAACCAGAGCGCCTGTTCTCGTTGTAAAGGTGCTTCGGTCCCGGTGGCCTCGACGCCTTCCATTACATATCGAGTCACGGCGATGCTGTTAAATGGGCCTGCTGCAAGCAAATCGAACAGCCGGTCGCGTTTTGCTCGCAATTCGGGATCGAGCAGCATCACCGCCTGACTCAGACTTCCATCGCAGGACCCGGCGGCCTGGGCGGCAGCCTGGTGATCACTTGTAGACCCGTTCTTGAGCAATAGATTCGTGACCAGTTGCGTCGACAACGCATTAAAACGAATGATCTGACAGCGGGATCGAATGGTGGGGAGAACGCTATCCGTATTCGTTGCGATTAGAATAATTAGTGAATGTGGCGGCGGCTCTTCCAGCGTTTTCAATAATGCGTTGGCGCTCTCATCGTTCAGTTTTTCGGCATCAGCAATAATGGCGATCTTGCGGCCACCGGCCATTGGCGTATGCGATAAATCGTAACACAAGCCCGATTTGCCCCGCCTTTCCGCGGGACCGAGAAACGTATCGATTGGAATCTCGCGTTTGCCTTCTGGACAGCCAACGACGAACAAATCAGGGTGAGTACCTGCCAGGACTTGTTTGCAGCCGGGACAATGACCGCAGGCCAGAAATTCGTTCTCAGAATGGGTCTTGCACAGGAGACATTGTGCCGCTTGCAGCGCGAAAGTCCGCTTGCCAATTCCATCCGTTCCGACGAAGAGGTACGTGTGTGACAGTCGATGTCGCCGAATCGAACCACGCAGCAGTTCAATTTGCGGCTGATGTCCTGAAATCTCGTCCCAACTCATACAATACTTCGCGCGGATGAGGATGTCGCATTAGTCATGTTTGACAGGAATTACGTTGCCGGTCCTGATTCCAAATTCATGGGTGAGAGCAGTTGTCCGAGAGTTTCGCCAGCTTTCACATTTGCACCGGAAGATTTGTCGATACGAATCAATTTTCCATCCGCCGGAGCACGTACGTCGAACGTCATCCCAGGCACCAGCAATTCAACAATTCGATCACCCTCAAATACAAATTCACCAGTCTCCACCAACCACGACGACACTTGCACCGGTAATTGACCAGCACCAATTTCAGGCATGGTAATGGGGTATTCAAGATCTGCCATGGTGTTGTTTGCATTCCGACAATTCAACGCGACACGTCGCAAACTTGGCCGATTTCCGGATGAACCATCCGGCTTACACCGGACGCTCGCCGATGTGCAATTCCCCAGCCATTTCACCGGCATGGTAGCTGGAACGTACAAATGGGCCGCTCGCCACGAATCTAAAGCCCAGCTTCCGGGCCATCTCACCGATTTCGTCGAATTCCTCTGGCGGGAGATAACGCTCAACTGGTAAGTGACCGCCAGTCGGCTGCAAGTATTGGCCCATCGTCAGCATGTCGCAACCGACCTTGCGCAGATCCGCGCAGACTTCCAGAACTTCTTCCAGTGTTTCACCGAGGCCCAACATCAGCCCGCTTTTCGTCGCCAATTGTGGAGCCGTCTGCTTAACCTGATCCAACAAATCTAATGTCCGTTGATACTTGGCATTTCGACGAACTCTGTCGTAAAGACGGGGGACGGTCTCGGTATTATGGTTGAAGACTTCAGGCTGAGCGTCGATGACGCGTTGAATGGCAGCGCGATTCCCCATGAAGTCCGGGGTCAAGACTTCGATCACCGCCCCCGTCTTTTCTCGAACTGCCAGCACGCACTTGTAGAAATGCTCAGCGCCACCGTCAGCGAGATCGTCGCGAGTCACCGAAGTGATCACCACGTGACGCAACCCCAACCGCAACGCGGCTTCCGCCAGTCGTTCGGGTTCGTCACCCTGGACTTGTTCTGTTTTGCCTTTGGGAACCGAACAAAATCCACAGGGCCGAGTACAAACATTGCCCAGAATCATGAACGTGGCGGTCTTTTGAGACCAGCATTCCGTTTGATTCGGACACTTGGCGCTTT
>JAQGHT010000303.1 GCA_028291565.1 Planctomycetaceae bacterium
TCTCTCGGGACGACAACCGGACCAGTCAATGGCAATGGCAAACTGACATTGACCGTCCACTTGAATTCAGGCACCACGGTGGCCGCCATTCAGACTTTCCTGCGGGGCATTACGTTCACGACCAAAGGAACCGGCCTCAAGACCACCCATCGTACCTTGTCGGTACAAGTGACCGACGCGGCAGCGGCGACGAGCATTCTGTTGCAGCAGACCGTGAACGTGACGAAATAAACGACGCGGCTCGCGATGAATGGCAATCTGCCGCACGTGACGTTTCGGGGATTCGAATAATCACGACTTCGGTTACGAAAAATGTGAGAGGAATATGAGAGCGGACGCTTCGGGCTGGTATCACAAGCGTCGCGCGGGGCAGTACAATTTGATCCATCGAATCGATCCATCGAAATCAGGCGCGACCGATTCGGTTCAATGCGCGATGGGATTCTCAACCACAGTCAAGCAGAATGGCCGGCCCTGATCTGGGTTATTTCCCAAGCGCAGGACACCCCAAAGGACACAGGCGAGTAGAGTTCGCACTCGACTCAGGCCTGGAAGGATATTGAAATGCTTCGAAATCTTTGGTCGCAGGTACAACGTTTGACACCTCGGCCACGCCGGCAAACGCAGATCAAAGCCGCCATCGAGCATCTTGAAGTACGGTACATGTTGTCCAACTGGTCGGGAGATATTCCGAACGGGACGCACTGGACGAACACCGAAGTCCAACGAATTATTGGAAACATCAATATTCCCGTTGGATCAACTCTGACAATTGATCCGGGTACGATCATTAAATTTAACGATTCCAGCTTTAACTTCACGGTTGAAGGAAAGTTGCTGGCCCAGGGAACAACTGCTGCTCCGGTTATCTTCACCGAAATCCGGGACGATGTTGGAGGTGATACCAACGGCGACGGAACGGCTTCCAGTCCAATCAGCGGCAGTTGGGGTGAATTCGAATTCCTGACTGGCAGCACGGGCAGCATTCTCGATCATGTCAATATCCGGTACGGCGGAACCGGCGCCCCACAGGAACTGCTGGTCGCCGGAGGCCAGCTGACGCTGTCCAACAGCAGCATCTCCAATTCGATCAATGCCGGAATCGGCATTCAGGCCAGCAATCCGGTTCTGTCGGGGGACACGCTGCAGAACAATCGTCTCGCGGCGATCAGTGCGGACTTGTCCAGCCAACCGGTCATTACGGCGGCAACCGTCAGCGGCAATGGTCTCAATGGGCTGCAATTGAATGGCTCGACACTTCCGGCCAGCGTCACCTGGAATAATCCCAGCCTGGTTTATGCACTAACGGGAACGATCACCGTTCCGCAAGGTGACACCTTAACGATTGGTGCGGGCCAGATCATCAAAGTCCCGGGCAGCACGGACGCCCTGATCGTCAATGGCACGCTCCTTTCGAACGGCACCGCGGCAGCGCCAGTGATTTTCACGGCGGATCGGGATGACTCACATGGTGGAGATACCAATGGCAACGGAGCGGCGAATACCGCCGATAACGGAACCTGGGGCAACATTCAGATCAATGGGACCAGCACCGGCAGCGTCCTGGATCATACCAATCTCTTCTACGGAGCCCGATTTGAAGCGGGTGAAGTGGTTGACAATGGCGGACAGTTGACAATCTCCAACAGTCTCCTGGCCAATGCCGGTGGTGCCGGCCTCCGAATCATCCAGGCCAATCCGATTCTGACCGGCAACACTTTTCAGAATAACTCGGGCGCCGCCATCAGCATGGACCTGAGTAGCCAGCCGGTGATCGCCGGAACCATCATCCATGATGACGACAAAAACTCAATCAACGGGGTGCAACTCGATGGAGGGACGCTGACCGGCAACATCTCCTGGAATAATCCCGGCCTGGTTTATGCATTGAAGGGGACCGTCACCGTTCCGCAAGGCGACACATTAACGATTGGTGCGGGCCAGGTCATCAAAACCCCGGGCAGCACGGATGCCCTGATCGTCAATGGCGTTTTGCTTTCGAACGGCACCGCTGCGGCACCGGTCATTTTCACGTCGGATCGGGATGACTCACGTGGTGGAGATACCAATGGTAACGGAGCGGCGAATATCGCCGAGAACAGCACGTGGGGCGACATTCAGATCAATGCGACCAGCACCGGCAGCCTCCTGGATTATACGAATATCCTTTTCGGCGGCCGATCCGACATGGGTGAAGTGGTTGACAATGGCGGTCAGTTGACAATCTCCAACAGTCTGCTGGCTAATTCGGGTGCGGCCGGCCTCCGAATCATCCAGGCCAATCCGATCCTGACCGACAACATTTTTCAAAACAACTCGGGCGCCGCCATCAGCATGGACCTGGGCTCGAGTCCCGTGATTAACGGCGTGAGTCTGACGAATAATGCTTTCGATGCGGTCAGTGTCGACGGAGGATCGTTGACAGCGAATGTCAACTGGGCCAATCCTGAGATTACGTATTTCGTTACTGGCACTGTTACCGTCCCGCTGGGCACGACGCTGACCGTCGATTCTGGACAAATTGTTAAGTTCAACGTCGGCAGTAGTCTCCTTGTCAATGGCTCGCTGCTGGCGAACGGAAGTGCCGCGGATCCGGTCGTGTTCACATCGTTTCATGACAATGCCGTCGGGGGACGTCTGAATAGCAGCGGGAACGGCAACACCGTGGCGCAGCCCGGGGAATGGGGCCGAATTGAGCTGTCAAGCACGAGTACCGGGAGTGTCCTAAATCACACGGTCATCAGCTATGGTGGTGGAGGGGTTGGCGAACTCTTCGTCAACGGAGGCATGTTGACGCTCACTAACAGCCTGGTCCGTGATTCGGCTTCCGCTGGTTTGCGTGTCGACGGAAGTACTGCGGTTGTGACCGGTGTGATATTTCAGCACAACTCGGCGGCTGCGATCAACCTCGGTGTCTTTGGAGATGTTGACGGAAGTCAACTTGACGCGAATGGGAATGGGAAGAACGCCATCGTCGTTGACGGCGGCACGTTGTCGGCAGACCAGATGTGGAGTGGTCACGGGCTGGACTACCAGCTCAAGGATAACCTGGCAATTCCGGCAGGCGTAACACTGACCATCGCGGCGGGAACAGTCTTTGACTCCATCGAGAACATCAGCCTGACTGGCGGGGGGAGCATCAATAATCAGGGGACGATGCGAAAGATTACCGGTACAGGAACGTCAACGATCGCGCCCCTGGTCACAAACCAGGGGACTGTGAAGGTCGAAAGTGGAACACTCAGTCTGACAGGGGGAGTTGCCGACAGCGGTTCTGGAGTGCTGACCGGGTCGATCGGCAAAACGCTGGCGATTGGCGGAAACCTGGCCGGCAGCAATGGCAATTTTACCGGCCTTTCATCGCAAGAAACCGTGTTGTTGAATGGGTCAGGAACGGCAGTGGCGCCACAGTTGTTCGATGCCATGAGCAAAGATCAGGGAGCAACCGCCGCTGGTTTCGCGGGACCGTTTGCCTATTATTCTTTGACATTGAGTAACAGCACGACGGTGAAACTGGTGCCAGGACTCGCACAACTTCCGGGTGGTGGTGCGTTAGCTGTGTATGTGGACAATCTGGTAGTTCCATCTGGCGCAACGCTCAATTTGAATGGTCTGCATCTTTATGCGCGTTCCGCGAATGTTCAAGGGGCAGTGACCGGAGGGTCGGTCTCTGTTCTCACTGACGGCGGAACGTTGAGCCAGGACCAGTTGACCCCGGGGAACATTTCCACGACCGGAGAAGTAGATGACTGGACGATCTTCGAGCGGGCAGGACAGATCTTGACGATCACCCTGGGGACGGGAAATGGAAGCCCGACTCCACCGACGAGTCCACTCTTGAATTTCGGGCAACTTCAACTGATCGACCCCAACGGAAATATTCTGGGAACTGCGAGCAACACTTCGGCCGGAGCCGAGGTTTCACTGACGGGAATCACTTTGCCTGTGGATGGTCTCTACCACATCAAGATTCAAGCTCCTTCCTCGCAGTTGAACAGTACCGGAAACTATGTGCTCGCAGCATGGAATGCGTCGGTCAACACCGCAGCCGCCGATCTGAATCAGACGCTTACAGGCTTGATTGGCAGTCCGTTCGAGATCGATCGATGGACCTTTTCGGCAGCGGCCGGACAAGTCATCAACTTCAATCTGCTGAATACCGAAAACCCCGGAATTGTGTTCGATCTTGCCGGACCGAATGGCTTCACGGCGTTTACCAATCAGACGGCCAGCGATTCCGACAGAACGCTGCCAGAAGCGGGTTCCTACTCATTAACCGTACATGCCGTTCAGCGTGAAACGGGTGCCTATGCGTTTCGCCTCGATACCGTCAGTGCGGTCAATCTCGCACTGGGGCAATCGTTTACCGGTCCGCTGGCGGGTGATTCTCAAACTCAACTGTTCAAAGTCACCGTTCCGACGCCGCAGCAATTACAGGTGTTGCTATCAGATACTTCAACTGGTGATCACAACGAGGTCTATGTCAAGTTGGGCTCGGCGCCGACACGTAGTGATTATCAATACAAGTACAGCACGCCGGCTTCCGCCAACCAGTTGGTGAATGTCCCGGCCGCCGCGGCAGGGGATTGGTACGTTTTGGTCTATACCGAGGCCGCGGCGAATCCAGGCGCAATCACTCTGCAAGTCAAAGGGGCGAGTGTCTTCCTGAGCAGTGTCTCTCCCGATCACTCCGGGAACGGGGTGGACATGACTTTGACACTCAACGGAGTCGGATTTGATCATTCGACGGCCGTCAGCCTGGTCTCGGCCAGTAATACCGTTTTCCACGCCGCGTCCGCGAATCTTGATTTGCCGACACAGATCACGGCCACATTCAACGCCGGCGCCGTGCCGGCGGGAATCTATTCAGTTCAATTGACGAAGAGTGACGGCAGCACGACGACTCTGCCCTATTCTTATACCGTAACAGCGGGCGGACAGGCTCATCTGGTAGCGCATATCGTCGCTCCGAATTCCGTCAGCCGACATATTGCATCGACAATCTATGTGCAATACAGCAACACTGGCACAGTAGCTATGCCGGCACCGCTGCTGGCGCTGACCGCATTACAAGATGGCGTGGCAGGGGCGTACCTGACCCTTGATTCGGGATTGCAAGTCGCTGGTTTCTGGACCTCGGCGACCCCGGCGGGATATAGCCAGACCGTGCAGATTCTGGCTAGTGGCGCGACACCAGGTTTCCTTGAACCTGGTGAATCAGTGACCGTGCCCGTCTATTATGGCGGCTGGAACATCAACATCGGGAATTTCTCCAGCTCACCAATCTCATTCGAACTCGGCGTCCTGACTGAGGATAGCACGGCCCCCGTAAACTGGACTTCCGAAAAGTCCCATTTGCAGCCCGCGAACATTTCAAGTGCTGCCTGGGATGGGGTCTATGCCAATTTCATGTCACAAATGGGGGCCACATGGGGCAGTCTGATTCAACGACTGGATCAGGATGCCGCTTACCTGGGAAGTCTCGGGGAACACGTCACTGACATTAGTCAGCTCTTCTCCTTCGAGATTGAGCAAGCCATTGGAATCGGTCCAATGTCACAGCTTTCATCAGCCGTTGATATGGATATGGCGTCTGTCGGTTTGTCGTTGCAGGTCGGACGCACTTTCGATGATTCGATCATCGGCCGAAATTTGACGGGTCCATTCGGTAATGGGTGGCAGCTGGCTGGCGGTTGGGGACAAAGCCTGGCTGTGGCGTCGGATGGAACTGTTACGATCAGTGAAGGCGAAAACACGCGTCTGTTCCAACCTGACAGCCGTGGCAATGATTTTTTCACGGACCATGGGGATTACAGCACTCTAGCGAACCTGGGGGGCGGGATCTATACATTGACGGATCTGAACGGCCAGGTGACTGAGTTCCAGAATGGCCAGGTGGAGTTTCGGCAAGACGCGAACGGCAATCGAATCACGGCCGGTTATACAAACGGCTTAATGACCACCCTGACTGTGTCTTCGGGACAGTCGATCACTCTCAGTTACAATGGCTCGGGCCGGATCACCGATCTCCACAATTCACTCGGTCAGTCTGCCCATTATACCTACGACTCCACGAATCAATATCTGCTTTCCGCCACAGACATGAATGGATATACGACGACTTGCAATTACGTCATGAATGGCGGACCGACGATCAACAATGCGCTGATTTCCGTAACGAATCCTGATGGGACACAACTGCTCTTCTCCTATGATCCACAAGGGCGGCTATCGGTTGTCTCAGCGGCTGGAGGTGCGATTGCGACGCACTTCGGTTATACCGCACCAGGTTCGGTCACGCTGACAGATTCGACGAACGATACGACAACGTACTCTTTCGATAACCGCGAGCTCCTGGCGAAGATCGTCGATCCATTGCAGCGGATGGCGTTTTATTCCTATGATGCCCAGGGACATCTGGTCACAGCAACCAATCCAGACGGCGCGAGCACCAGCTTCGCTTACGATACATTGGGGCATGTCATCCAGTCCATCGACCCGTTGGGGAACGTGACGAAATACGCCTTCGGTACACTCAATAGGCTGTCTTCGGTCACCGACCCGAAAGGCAATGCGTCTACTTTTCAGTATGACCAACATGGAAATCTGGTATCGCAAATATTTGCCGATGGGACGGTCGAAAGCCGGGCATACAATCCGATTGGCGAGCTGACCCAATCGACTGACGGTGATAAGAACGTGGTCAACTACGCGTACGATGCGGCAGGGCGGTTGACATCCAAAACGTACGCGGACAACAGCCAGGCAATCTATCATTATGACCCACTCGGCAATCTCACCTCGGTCGTGGATTCCACCGGCACAACAATGCTGACTTATGATAGTGCCAATCGGCTGACCCAGATTTCGTACCCTGATAGCACTTTCCTGAAATACAGCTACGACGCGGCCGGACGGCGAACGCAGATGGTGGACCAGACGGGGTTCACCGTGAACTATCACTACGACACGCTCGGCCGCCTTGACGGACTGCGAGATGGTGCCGGCAATTCCATCGTCGCATATTCATACAATTCCAACAATCAGCTTGTTAAGGAGACAAACGGGAACGGCACCACGACGACGTACACGTATGATCCGGCAGGTGAAGTGCTGTCGGTCGTCAATCAGTCCCCGGACAGCGGGGTGAATTCGAGTTTCGTTTATACCTACAACAACCTGGGCTTGGCGGCTATCGAAACGACGCTTCAAGGCCAGTGGAATTACTCTTACGATGCCACGGGACAGCTGACGCACGCGATCTTTGCGTCGAATGATCCTGGTCAAGTCCCGAACCAGGATCTGCAATATTTCTATGACGCGTCAGGCAATCGCACCCACACGATCACGAACGGTGTGACAACCACATACACGACAAATTCACGTAACGAATACACTTCGACAGGTTCTACTTTCTTCGCTTACGATGCCAACGGCAACCGTGTTTCTCAGACCGATGCGACCGGAACAACAAGCTACTCTTACAACGCCAACAATCAGTTAATCGGCTTGAATCCTGCCTCTAGCCCCTCGACGAGTTACGTGTACGATGCATTTGGCAAAATCTATTCCGCAACCCTGAACGGGCAACAGACACACTATTTGAACGATCCATTGACGGGAAATCAGACGGGGCAATTCGGTGCTGGCGGGAGCTTGATTGCAGATCATATATTCGGACGGGGACTGGTTAACCAGATCAACGCCGATGGCACGACCTTGTTTTATGATTTCGACCTATTGGGGTCGACGGTTGGTCTGAGCAATTCGGCCGGCGCTTATGTCAACTCGTATAGTTACGATCCCTTTGGCAACTTGTTAATGAGCAATGAGGCGGTCGCCAATCCATTCCAGTTTGCCGGAGCCTATGGGGTCGTGCAGGCCACTACCGATCTGGACTTCATGGGCGCCCGGTTTTATGACCCAGCGTTGGGAGGATTCATCTCCCAGGACCCGATCGGGCTGGCTGGCGCAGATATCAATACCCGCCGATACGTAGGCAATGATCCAATTAATTACGTCGATCCATCAGGCTTGAGACGTCGTGGCGTAACTTATTCTGGTCCGAAGCCTCGTCCAGTGAGTGCATATCCCGGGGGAATTGACCCAGACGTACCTGTAGGAGATTACGGCGACGACCCTGGCGAAAGCGGCGACGACTCAGACGTACCTGGAGATGATTTTGGAGAAGATTCTGGACCAGCAATGGGAGTCGGAGATGAATATGGAGGTGACGGAGACGTACCTGTCGATGACGGAGGAGGCGTTGAAGGAGACGAACCTTCAGGAGGTTTCAGCGGCGATCCTGGAAGCGATTTCGGAGGTGGATTTGAAGGAGATCCTGAACCACCCGTGGCTGCCGGACCAGTCCCAATCGCGACTGGAACAGTGAATCCTGTTAAGGGTAAGCCTCGCCGCCGTGACCCTGCCTATGCACTGCCCGTGTTCGATTATTTTCCCATCACGAGTGGTGACATCCACATCGTACTTACCGCGATTTTCAGAGATCCTAACGACATGATTGGTCCCGCCGGTTTCGGCACCGCAAGCTACATCGATCCTCTGGTTCAGTCAATCTTTCCTTATCGCATTGACTTCGAGAATGAGCCGGCGGCTACCGCCCCCGTTCAGATTGCAACCATTACCGATCAGCTTGATCCGAACCTCGATTGGAATACATTTGCCCTGACCGGTGTCGGTTTTGGCGACACTGTCTTCAATATTCCGTCAGGAAGTCAATATTACCAGACGACCATCCCGATGACGGAAAACGGTGTCACGTTCACGGTTCAAGTCACTCTGGGAATCCACTCGGCAACCGGTCAGGTTTATGCCACGTTCTATTCATTGGATCCGGAAACCAGCCTTCCACCTGACGTGTTGAGCGGATTTCTGCCGCCCGAGGACGGGACGGGACGCGGCTCGGGATACATCAGTTTTGTGGTCGATCCCAAACAAAACTTGATTACCGGGACTGAAATTCGCAATGTGGGGGTCGTCGTCTTTGGTAATAATCCGCCCATTTCCACCGACCAGGTGGACGATAATGATCCCAGTCTGGGAGTCAATCCGGCGAAGCAGGCCCTGATTACCATCGACGCTGCCGCGCCGAATAGTGAAGTGGCGAGTCTTCCTGTGCATTCTTCACCCAGTTTTGTGGTGAACTGGTCAGGAACGGATGACGAGGGAGGCTCGGGGATTGCGTTCTACGATGTCTATGTGAGCGTGGATGGTGGTGGCTATACCGCGTGGCAGGCGGCGACGACTGCGACATCCGCGACTTATGTTGGCCTGGGAGGACATACATATGCTTACTATTCCGTGGCGACAGACAATGTGGGACATGTCGAAGCGGCCCCTTTGACGGCAGATGCGACCACAACAGCGATCGCCAATTCTCCGCCGCAGATCGGTACTCAATTACTGGGTGTCGATGAGACCTCGGCGGTAGATACGATTGTTGGAATGGTTCTGGCGAGTGACCCGGATGCGGGCGATACACTCACCTATAGCATTACGGGCGGGAATGCCCTCGGTGCATTTGCGATCAATTCCCAGACCGGAGTGATCACAGTAGCGAATTCCACACTGCTCGATTTTGAAACGCACCCGTCGTGGCCGTTGACGGTGCAGGTCTCGGACAATCATGGCGCCAGCAGTTCAGCCATTGTGACGGTGAATCTGACGAACGTGAACGAGGCTCCGGCGTTGGGGAATCAGACCTTCACGATCGCGGAGAATTCGTCCAGCAATATCGTCGTC
>JAQGHT010000304.1 GCA_028291565.1 Planctomycetaceae bacterium
TGTGATCAATGTCCACCAACGAGCCAAACTGGAGCATTATTCCGAGCACCAATTTCTCGTGTTTCATCAGATTGAAATGACCGACAAGCTGCTGACCGAGCAAATCAGTTTATTTCTCGGAAAGGATTTTGTCATCACCTTCCAGGAGGAACCGGGCGACTGTCTGGAACCGGTCCGCGAGCGAATTCGGAATGGCGTCGGGATGATTCGCAGCCTCGGTCCGGATTATCTGGCCTATGCGATTCTGGACGCCAGTGTCGACCATTATTTCCCAGTTCTGGAACACTTCGGCGAACAACTGGACGACTTGGAACAGCAAATCATTTCATCGCCGGAAACCACGACGATGAATGAGATTCATGAAATCAAACGGCAGTTGCTCACCCTGCGACGTAAAATCTGGCCGTTGCGTGACGCATTGAACACACTCGTTCGCGATCCCGTACCGCAGGTCACCGAGATGACTCGGATCTATCTGCGCGACTGCTATGATCATGTGATGCGGATTATTGACCTGCTGGAAATGTATCGCGAGCTAGGTTCAGATCTGCTGGAATTCCAACTGTCTTCGGTCAGCTACAAAATCAACGAAGTGATGCGCGTGTTGACGGTAATCGCGACGATCTTTATTCCGTTGACCTTCATCGCCGGTGTTTACGGCATGAATTTCGACCCGAGCGTTTCGCCCTGGAACATGCCGGAGTTGAAATGGTATTTCGGCTATCCACTGGCAATGGGATTGATGGGTGCGGTCGCGCTGGGATCGTTGTATTTCTTTTATCAACAAGGTTGGCTAGGGCGGCCACGCGGCAGAAGGTCGCGGGATAAGGCAAGGTAGGACAGGTTTCCAACCTGTCTGTCAGGCCGGCAATGTATTCAAACCGTTCCAGAAAGTATCTGTCAGGGCTGAAATTATGCTCGTAGCTGAAGTCGTGGGACTTCGGCCGACTGACTGGCGGGGAAATTGGATCGGACAGGTTGGAAACCTGTCCTACCCCAGATCACGCCAGGATTTCCTTTACGACATGGCCGTGAACGTCTGTTAAACGGTAGTAGCGTCCTTGAAACTTGTAGGTTAACCGTTCGTGATCAATTCCCAGCAAATGGAGTAGCGTCGCCTGCAAGTCGTGGACATGGACTGGTTTGTCGGCCACGTTGTAGCCGAATTCATCGGTGGTCCCGTGACTGACCCCTGGTTTGCTGCCGCCGCCACACATCCACATGGAAAAACAGCGGGGGTGGTGGTCTCGGCCGTAATCGGTCGCGGTCAGCTTGCCTTGGGAATAGTTTGTCCGACCGAATTCACCGCCCCAGACAACCAGAGTGTCTTCCAGCAATCCGCGCTGCCGCAGATCAGTGATCAAACCATAACAGGCGCGATCGACGTCGGCACATTGTCGGCGAATGCCACTCGGCAGCCCCCCATGATGATCCCAGCCAGGATGATAGAGCTGGATGAAACGTACATTTCGTTCAGCCATGCGACGCGCGAGCAGGCAATTCGCGGCAAAAGTTCCCGGCTGACGGGCTTCAGGACCGTAGAGATCAAAGACCGCTTCAGTTTCCTGGGAGAGATCCATGACCTCCGGGACGCTTGATTGCATCCGATAGGCCATTTCATACTGAGCCACCCGGGCATGAATCTCGGGGTCGCCGATCGCTTCGAATTCGACCTGCTGCAATTCAGCAAGCCGATCCAACATTTTACGACGGCTATTTTGCGTGATTCCGTCAGGATTGGCCAGATATAGCACGGGGTCAGGACCACTCCGAAATTGGACACCCTGCTGGATACTGGGCAAAAAACCATTACCCCACAATCTGGCATAGAGGGGTTGATCAATTCGGTCTTTTGAAATCAGGACCACAAAGGCGGGCAGATTCTCATTCGCGCTGCCTAGACCATAGCTCAGCCAGGCGCCCATGGAAGGCCGGCCGGCCAACTGGGATCCAGTTTGAAAGAATGTGATCGCCGGATCGTGATTGATGGCTTCGGTGTGCAGAGATTTCACGAAACACAGATCATCCGCCAGCTTTGACGTCCAAGGCAGAAGATCGCTGATCCAGGCCCCCGACTTCCCGTGTTGAGCGAATTTGAAGATCGATCCGGCAAGTGGCAATGTCGCCTGATTGCCGGTCATGCCCGTCAAACGCTGTCCCTTACGGACGCTTTCGGGCAGGTCCTGGCCATTCTTTTCATTCAGCAGCGGTTTGTAATCGAATAAATCCAATTGCGATGGCCCACCGCTCATAAACAGATAGATGATCCGTTTCGCCTTGGGCGCGAAGTGTGGAGCGTCCAGAATGCCTTTGAAGGGATTCGGGACGGCTTCCGCGCCCTGGCCCTCGGTAGACATCAGACTGGCTAAAGCCATCGAACCCAAGCCCAAGCCCGATTGAAACAGGAATTGGCGGCGGTGGGATGCGGCATCGAGATGAAACATGGAGGTCATTGATCGAACTCGCAGTAGTGCTATTTGGTAAGTCGGTTTATGCACAAAACAATTGACGCTTTCGGCCAACCATCGCCACCGGGCTTGCCCCGGTGGGTCCACGGCCTATGCACTACTCATTCCAATTGGCGAAGTATCAGCCGAAATATAAACAGGGAGTTCTGGTGGTTTGTCTGCGCCGCAGATAATCATATGACCTCAATCGACAACCCATCCCGCTGCAGCGACTCCGCCGGGTCGAGCGTCGAAGGGCACAAACGTGCGATCGGTATAATAAGGAAATAGCCACAAATCATCACGCCAGTGCCGCACATCATTGGCCTTCAAATTGTTTGCCTTAATATTTGTTAAATAGTAGTTCGCGCCTGGATGCAGCTTTTTAAGCAATTTCGTCACAGTGGGAAACAACTGCTTGTGCTGCTTCAAGAAGCTATCTCGATGCGGCATCGAATACTGCTTTCCGCCACTTGGAACACAGACAATGCTATCCCAGTCTCGATAGTGTTGTTTGAAGTCGTGATGTTCATAGCCATATTTTGATAGATTATCATTGAGCCAATACCGAAACAGGACGTACAGATTCACGTCAAAACTGCCCTTTTGCAATCCTGTCAATTTCATCGGAAAATAGATCCCGTCTCGGCCACCTGTTTGAAAAGTGAATCGCAACGGATGGGATTCAATTGCACCGTCCTTCGCCAAAGCTTCGCTACTGACCTTGATACAAGCGAAGACATACTTTTTCTGGCGGTAAAATCCCAATACGTCTTCAGCATCTTCCAGCTTTTGATAGCCTTCCTTCTCGAGCCAGGGATTGAGACCTCCCTGTTCGTTTTCGCGAACGATCACCACATCGAAATTGCCAACGATTTGGCGCGACAAAATGTCAACGGGAGCTTCTCCGCCTCCTGATCCGAATCCACCTCCACTCTCCGTAAACGCCTTGATTTCAGCCGCTCGTCGAATTTGTTCGTTTCTTGCCTTCACGTATCGAAACAGCTCTGGAAACAAAGCCTGATCTTCCTTGCTGACTTCGGGCGGGTTGGGAAAGGGAATTATCCAGGCGAATTGCTCTGCGCGACCATCCACTTTGATCTTGAGAATCAGATCCTCTGTGGCCTTTCCAGCTTCCTCAGAGGCGTGGAAAATAATCAAAGCTTCTTGAGATTTTTCTTCGAGTGATCCTTTGTAGGTTCGGTGCGGAATGATCATGCCGTCACCTCTGAGCGTGAATTGATCCACGCCGAAAACGATCGCCGCTACGATCGCGATCAATAGCATTCGAGATGCAAACGGCACTGCAGAGGACGTTGATTTAGCGCAGCCTACTGCCAGACGTCGAGCGACTTCAATCCACAGTTTCCGGCGAAAGAACTGGGAAACAACGTTGTAATCTGGCTTCAGCTGCATGACGGGCTCCCCAATAAACGACAATCAGCGGGGCTGCAAACAGACTTCGCGGCAAAGCTGTGAAGTCGGGGGTCAGGAGTTTTTTTTTACCTCCGCATGATGGCTTCGTCCAAATTGAAAATTGCTTCAGCTAGGACTGTCCCCGCTGCCAATTCGACGGGGTCCAGCGTTTTTTCATTCTTCGCTTCACCCACCGTCAATAACTTCTCCGCTTGAGGCTTGTCCGCCGTGAACAGTTCGCGCTGTTCTTTCAATAGCTTTATGAGTATGGCTGTTTCGCGCTCGGACGAATGCCGGCCAATCACTGTGCGGAACAGCCATTGGGCTCGAGATTCATCGGTCGCTCCGCCCTCCTTGAGCATTCGTTGCGCAGCCATGCGTGCGGCTTCGATGATTTGCACGTCGTTCAGCAGGGCCAGGGCCTGAAGCGGCGTGCTCGTGCTTTGACGCTGGGCCACGCAAACATTCCGTTCCGACGAATCAAACGTCACCATCGAGGGCGGCGGAACGGTCCGCTTCCAATAGGTGTACAGGCTGCGTCGATGCAGTTCGTCCCCATGCCCTTGATCGTACTGCGGACGTCCCATCGCGATTTCCCACAAGCCGGGCGGTTGATAGGGCTTGACACTCGGACCGCCCATCTTGTCGATCAGCTGACCACTCGTGAACAACGCCGCGTCACGCAACATTTCGGCCGTCAACCGCTTCGAAGGCCCCCGAGCCAGCCATTGATTCGCGGGATCGAGTGATAACGCCTGCTGATTCGCGACAGACGATTGGCGGTAGGTCGCAGACATGACGAGCAATTTCAGGAACTGCTTCACATCCCACGGTTTTCTCTGTTCCGTCCCAGCACCTGGAAGCGAACCTTCCGAAAACTCCAGGGCCAGCCAATCGAGCAACTCTGGATGCGAAGGCTGAGCCCCCTGGCTGCCGAAATTATCGCTCGTCTGAACAATCCCTTTACCGAACAATGTCTGCCAATATCGGTTGACGGAAACTCGTGCGGTCAACGGATGCTGAGGATTCAACAGCCAGCGGGCCAGGCCCAGTCGATTATGTGGCTGATCCTTCGGGAACGGGGGCAAGGCTGACGGAGTGTTGGCCGTCACCTCGTCACCCGGTGCATCGTAGGCCCCACGCTTCAGCACGTGGGCCGGTTTCGGATTCGGCAGTTCTTCCATCACCATGGCTTCCGGAATGGGTGTCACCACTGCGTTGTGATCACGTCGTAATGCCAGCAAAGAGTCTTGCAACGCCTTCGCTGGCGGAAACGCCGTGGCGAAAAACAGGTCGAACAGGCCTTGCCTCTGAGCTTCCGTCAATTTGTCCGCAGGCGTGCTCCAGGCTTCCGCAAAGGAATTCTTGCCCGCCAATCGAGCGGCTTCCAGTCGCGTAAGAGCCCGATTGAAGATCTGGAATTCATCGACGGCCCCGCCTTTGAATCCGTTGTCCCGGAACCGATATCCGATTGCCAGGTCGGGTTCTCCGCCGTAGGTGATGTCCTTAAACAGCCCGTCACGGACGATCTCCAATTCGGCCGGTTCGCCGTTGAGATAGATCTGGACTCCGGCAGCACGGCTGGAACCGTCATAGGTCACTGTCACCTGGGTCCACGTCTCGACGGGAACGGAAGACTTGGTTCGGACTTTCAAAGAGTTCCTCGGCCACATGTGATGCAGTCCGAAAGCCACCTGGCCATTCTCGAGTAACAGCTCATAGCCGCGACTGCCAGCATCAATTGGGGCTCGGCTATGGTGCGCAACGACCATTCGCGGCGCGTGGGTCGGTGTCTTCAGCCAGAGACTCAAACTGAATGGATCGACACGTGTGAAATGCCCGATGCCAGGGAACGTGAGGCCATTGTCTCCGTTCAAGGATAATCCCTTTCCGACTTTGCCCTCGACAATTCCAGGACTTTCAACGGCATTCGCGGGTTTCGTGACGTCGACAGAATTGGCGGCGCGATTCGCTTCCAACGCTTCCAGTGAAAACGTGGCGGCGACACCAGAAATCGGGGGAATCTCTTTTCTCGCTCCAAGCCATTCCTGGAAGGCCGCCTGCGATGAATCCTTCAAGGCTTTGATCTGTTGCTCGTTCTGCCGAATCCGCGTTTCAAAATCAGCCAGCCGGGCATCCAGGTCGTCATTCGTCAGCAGCAACGTCGGCACGGGCATGGCACCTGTGAAGTACGATGTCTGTCCCGACTCATCAATGTTCTGGAAGAAGGAAAAGAGCGAATAGAAATCCTTTTGAGTGATCGGATCGTATTTGTGGTCATGGCAGCGAGAGCATTCCAAGGTCAAACCGAGAAAAGCAGTCCCGACCGTATTGACTCGATCGACAACGTAGGCAACGCGAAATTCTTCTTCGACGACGCCCCCTTCTTCGTTCTGCATGTGCAGACGGTTGAAAGCAGTAGCCAGACGTTGATCCCGGCTCGCATGGGGCAGCAAATCCCCCGCCAGCTGCCAGGTGACAAACTGATCAAATGGCAGGTTCTGATTGAACGCACGGACGACCCAATCACGATAGGGCCACATGGGGCGGAATCGATCCATCTGGTAGCCGTGTGTGTCCGCATAGCGCGCCACATCCAGCCATTCTGATGCCATCCGCTCGCCGAACCGAGGTGATTCCAAAAGTCGATCGACTAGACGTTCATAGGCTTGAGGCGATTGATCAGCAACGAAGACATCGATCTCGGCGAGCGTTGGTGGCAAACCAGTCAGATCAAACGTCAGCCGCCGAATCAGGATCTCTTTTGTCGCTTCAGGAGACGGCGAGAGCTTTTGTTGTTCGAGCTTGGCAAGGACAAATCGATCGATAGCATTTCGAACCCAGTCAGCCCGCTGGACGCCTGGCAAATCTGGTCGACGTGGTGCATCAAATGCCCAGTGAGTCCCCCACTTGGCCCCTTGATCAATCCAGCGTTTCAGCAATTCGATCTGGCGCGGCGTCAGAGCTCGATTTGCCGATTTCGGCGGCATCAGTTCTTCGGGATCCGAGGATGTGATACGGCGATATAATTCACTGTCGGCACTTTTACCAGGCACAATGACAGAATGGCCATCCAGTACTCGAAAGGCCCCCATCCTGGTATCGAACCGCAGTTCCGCCTTCCGCGTCTGTTCGTCGGGACCATGACAGTGGTAGCATTTATCAGACAGGATCGGCAGGATACCGCGACTGAAATCGACGGGTTCGTCGGCCCTCGCGATATTCGCGACACAGATCAACCCAAACGCCAAGATGACACGACCAAGCATGAGACATCCTCGAGGTCACCGACATTCAGAGAATTCGGCGACTTGAATCATTCGAAAGCGTGGTTCCAACTCATACCACAATCAACCACGGTGATTATATACGAGGGATGTGACAAAGCAGTAGGTTCTGGTGGTCAAGTGCGGTCGGATCAAAACATTGCGTCGGGAACACTTGCCGCTTGTGATCCTCGCATCAATGACTGTCGGAATCATTGGTCTTGACGCTCCAGCGAGTCTGGCCACTTCTCGTTTGTCATTCGGGGCGAAAGGGCATTTCACAAATGACCAATGACCACTTCCCGAGTCGGTATCTTGCGACAGTCATTGATGCGCGGATTCTAATCCTGGATTTCTATTCAAACGGAAACAGGATTGCGGCGTTCTCTGGTGTTAGTGGTGAACCGTATTCGCAGCCTTCAAAGGCTTCGGCCAGCTGCACCTGTGAGCCCCGAATCGGACCATAGCGTTCGATCAGTTGTGCGCGAAACCGATTGGCGACTTGACTCAATCGGATTCGAGCCTGTTCGGCTAACCAGGCCCTGCGTTCAGCGACAGTTTGTGGAACTTGATCGAGAATTCGCTGATTGTAGGGCAGCCATTCGAAGAACTGCGATTCATGGGCTGCCAGCATCTCGACGATCTGCTCGAAGACAGGTGACACATCTACAACAACTGTCGGAATGAAGGCATAGGGCTGCTGAAATTCGTCGGACAGATATGCGATGACGGGGTTCTCTGCGAGATGCGGCACCGTCGGCACCAGGGGCGGAACAGTCACCATATAGGCGGCATCACAGACCAACTGCGAAGTGACCCGGTGATCAGGATGATAGTCGTTCGGCCGGTGCGTCAAAATCAGGTCGGGCCGAAAACGGCGAATCAACGCAATCATTTCGAACCGATTGGCAATGGTCGGTTCGAGCTGTCCATCATGATGCGCCAGGACCTCATATTCGACTCCACAAACCGCTCCTGAGGCCGTCGTTTCCGCGAGTCTGCGTGAGGCCAATTCCGCGCCGAACAGCACGTGATGACCAGCATCGCCGTTTGTCACACTGACAAACCGGACGACGTGGCCTTGTTCGCGATACAGCGCGGCGACGCCCCCCGCCTTATATTCACAATCATCCGGGTGAGCACCAATCACGAGGATCCGCAAAATGGAATTTGCCATGGGTTGTCGTTTCAAAGCGAGATGAATGAAAAATGGCAGACTTTAGATCGGTTTAACCTTGCACTTGCCTGTCCTCCCTCGCCTCGGTACTCCTAGGAGAGGGGCCGGGGGGTGAGGGGCTTCGGTGGACGTCGTGATTGAAAACCATGAAAAAACAACATTTTCATTGCGGAGCCGCCAGATTTCCCCTAACCCCTCTCCCCGGAGTACCAGGGCGAGGGGAAATTAAACATCCGAACATATTTTCCGGCAGGTCCAAGGTTAAACCGCTGTAGCTGGCCAAATCTGAAGTTTGAACACCCGACCCCGATCACTGCTACTGATCATTCATTGCCTCGGCAAGAAGTGTTGAGCCACATTTTCTGAGCGTGTCGAGCAGTTGGTCCAGATCGTCACTCGTGGTCAAGGGATTCATCAAAGTTGTACGAAACGCGGCGACGCCGTTGATCACACAGTGCACGAGGTAGAACTCACCCGATTGAATTACCATTCTTCGCAATCGCAACTGAAATTCACTAATGACCTCGTCCGAGGCGCCACGCAATTCCGCGGGGATATACCGGAAGACAACAATGTTGCACTGCGGCTCATGCAGCGGTTCAAAATCGGGAGCCGCAGTCAGTTTCGCGTGCAACGTCGCTCCCAAGTCAAAACAGACGTCGACAAGATCCGCAAACAAACTGGGGCCGAATAACGACCAGAGTCCCCACAAACCATAGGCGGCGGTCCGCTTGGTACATTCCAGCGTGCGGACGCCACCGTCGAATTCTCGTAAATCGGGAGCGGATGGATCGAACAGATATTGAGCTTCCTGCTGGAATGCTCGAAAACTATGCTGTTTCTGGCGATAGAATACAAATGCACACAGAGCCGGGACGAACAGCATTTTATGTGCGTCCCAGACGACACTGTCGGCCCGTTCCAAACCTCGGAGCAGATGCCGGTAACGCCCGCTGAGAAGCGCCGAACCTCCGTGGGCCGCGTCAACGTGGATCCAGACTCCATGTTTCTGGCAGGCATCGGCGATTTCCGGTAGCGGATCAAATGCTCCGATCGGCGTCGCACAAGCACAAGCAACTACGGCGATAATGGGATGTCCTGCATCCTGCAAACGCGTGAGCGTGAGATCCAGTTTGACGGGATCCATTCGCCGCAGGGAATCGAGCTCGGCTTTGATCACTTGCCGCGTTCCCAGCCCCATGATGCCGGCCGCGCGCATCATACTGTAATGAGCGTCAGCTTGAGTCACGAGCACGGGCTGCGGACTGCCTCGATTGAATCCCGCTTCCCAGGTATCTCCCAATGTCACGTTGCGCGCCGCGAGCAACGCAGTCAGGTTGGCCGCGGCTCCGCCGTGGGTGACTATTCCCGCCGACAGTTTCGGGTCCCAACCAATGGCTTCGGACAATCGCCCAACCAGGGCTTGCTCGACGGCCATGCCCCACGGGCCCATTTCGTAAATGGCCATGACCTGATTAGTCACCGAGCCCAAAGCATCGAACAGCCCCGCCAGCGGCACCGGCGGCGGGACTTGATGCCCGACGTAGTGGGGATGGTGCAAGTTGTGCCCGCGCGCTAACATGACTCGCAGCAGCTCTTGAAACCGGTCAAGTATCTGTGGATGACGCGTGTTTGAATTCGCGCGGTCTTCGCTCGACGAGTCGTCGAGAAAGGATCTCGCAAACTCACAATTGGAGACTGGTTCATTCCAATTCAAAACGGGCGTTTTCCGCGCGAGCACGGACTCCAGGTGTTGCCCCAGAATCTCCGCCCACTGCCTGGCCGCGTCTTGAAACAACTCCGGAGAGTAGGTCGCCTGAATCCGTTCCCGCGCCGCGGCGTTGGCTATTATGTCGATACTCTGCATTCAGATTATTCCTGACCTGGAACCCACAGCTTTCCGCCGCCTGGTGCGGCTTCGGCTGAGTCAGGTGTCCAGAGTCCACCCGATGCCGCTGCACCCGACGCGGCGCCAACGAGCGAGAAATCGGTACCGTTCATGATCGACATGATTTCGCGACTATCAATTCGCTCAGCTTCCAGCAACGCCCAGACCTGGTCCTTCAATTCCGCGATCCGTGGGAAGTATTCACGGGCGAACACGCGCAACATTTCGGTGAGGCGATTAATATTTCCGCTCATGGCCGAGTGGAACATTTCGTCGAAGTCCCATTGGATTTGCCATTGGAAGCGTTCCTTGTCATTTGGAATCGCAGCCCGGCCCCGCTGAATCCAAAGCATGGCGTCATCGAGATCCAAAACTTTGGCGGCTTGTGCGTGGGCAATTTGACAAAACTTCGTCAGTGAAAGCTCAGGGGGGAAAATCTTGCGATCGTACATCACCTGAATCATCCGCCGAAAGGCGTGCGTCTGATTTGATGATCCCACCATCGGAAACGCATTGATCAGCGCGTCGGCAGACAATTCCGCGAATGGCAAACGGACGACATCGGTCACCGGTAACGAGGCAATTTCTTTGGGGTCGGTCACCGTGCACGGCTGAACTGCCGGTAGCCCTAACTGCTTCCGCAAGGCATCGACATCGACCGGGAACCCGACTTCTTCCGCGAAAGTCGACATGACGTTGATCGCGGCACAGACTGGCAAATGGGCGTCCTGGTTGCGGGCCGCCTTCTGAGGTGTGACGCCATCCAGGGCCGATAGGCTGGTTTGAGGCCAAACCTCATATGCGACATGGCTGGCAAACGCGATCCGGAGTTTGAACAGTTCTGATTGCTTCAAACCCTGTCCATAGACGCATTCGAAGTTAACGGCAGCCCGGTCCTTCGAAATCGATGATGCCGATTTCACTTCGCCCCAATTCTCAGCGGGAGTCAAATCGACCAAGCCCTCTGCGAGTTGCAGCACGAAATCGCGATCCGCATCACTGAACTCGGGGCTGCGAGCATTGATTTGCAGCTCGGCAGGTTCGGACTGTGGCTGGTTCTCATCCAGGACCAGAATCTGTCCCAGAATTCGTGGCAGATGCTTGGCATCCGCCTGGCCTTCGGTTGGAACGTCTTGACTCAACAACGCAAACAGGCCAGAGACCCGGACCGTCTGTTCCTGGACTTGTTCCGGAACTTCCTGTCGAATGAGACGTGGGCAATCGGTCAACTTCGTCAATAGCTTACTGATCCCGGTGATGCGGTAACGCATAAACCGGAGTGGGACCTGCTGATCCGGCAATTCCATCTCAAGCAGCTGAGCCAACGTTTCTAATCCGACCGCAGCTTCGAAATCAGGCAAATCGTCCGCCGCTTGCCCCAACAGTTCGGAGCTCGCCACCAAGTCTCCGGACCAGGCATAACACAGTCCAGCGTTCCGTGACAGCACAGGTTGATGAGGATCTTTCTCTGCGAGGGCTTCGAATCGCTGAGCCGCCGTGGTCCAGTTTCGTGCTTCCGCAAAGCCCCAGGCCTCCTCGAATTCGTTGCGGTTTGGCTGATTTTCGGGGAGTGTCTGCAAGTCGTAATTGCAGCGGAACGGGAACGGAATGTCTGCAGCAGAATTCAGCTTGCGGAAGACGCTCAATGCAGCGTCGAATTCTTCTTGCGAAGTCGACCACATCAGTCCGTCAAGGAGATACCGCCTGGCGGCCATGAACAAATTCGCCTGCATCAACATCTGGAAGACATCGAGCAACAGTTCTCGAGCCAGTTTGGGCTGTTGCGCTCGCATCTTCAACAGGTTCTGCTCCATCAACGGACGCGTCCCCTCCCAACCGGAGAAGTACAAGCTCCACTTGATGTCGAAGTAGTTGGCGATTGCATCATCGGGATGCGCTGAAAGATAGTCGTCGACCACACGACGAGCTTCTTCAATTTGCCCCAAAGCCATATGAGCTCGAAAGTTATTTCGCAGCACGATGCGATTTGTGCGATGCTGAGATTCGAGTTTTTCCGTCGCCAACAACACTTGTTTCGGCTGATGGTCTGCGGCCAGGCGCTCAATCGCCGCCAATTCTTCAGCGATCGGCTGGCAACAGAATTTGAATTTCTTGTCACTTCCACAGGGACATGGGTCGTACGATTCCACCGCCATCGCGCATTCCTTTTGATTTCACTTCGATTATTTGCGAAAATCATCAATTCGCGAAGCCGCACCAAGCCTGAAAACAGCTCGGACGTCGCCGTATGATGTGTAACAATTGGGAGAGTTGCCGCCACGTTGGATTAAATCAAAAGCGGCATGCTATCAGACTTGCGCGATTTTCCCAATGTTAATGGGCGAGATAAAGTGCCGAATGACGCGGGGCTGGTCCTCTAGTCCCATTCACAGATGTATGCAAGTCGGCCACCCATTGTAAAATCATCCAGACTTGCAGAAGCGTGCCAATACGATAGTCCAACGGAATGGGATGGCCCTTCATTGATTGTCCAGCCAACTGTTGATGTCACTGGCAATCCCGTGACCCACACCCAGTTGCCATCTTCGTTCAATGCTCCAAGCCAGACCGAGTCACTCGCACCCGCACAGAGTTTGAGAACAAATTCTTGCTTTTGAGGAGTATCGATGACTGCCAGATGTCCGCCCATTTCTTCACACCGAAGCTTCGCCAAGTACCAAGAGGCTTTGTCTTCAATCAACGCGAATTCATGATTACCGAAATTGACAACATTTTTCGGCTTACGGCGTGTTGACTGATTTTTCTCAGCCGTGACGAGTCGCTCCTTGAAAGCGGTAGCCGCATCAAACTCGCCGGCTTTGGTCGCATCTGAAAGCCCTTTCTTGAGAACGTTGATGCGATCCCCATTGGCTTTCTGTAGAGAAAAGAACCGAACATTATCAGCTTTTTTCACCGCGGCGGCATAGGTCGTCTCGGCATCGTTAATGCGCTTTTGCCACTTCTCAAAAAGTGGGGCCGAGTCAAGACTCGCAGAAGCGAATACAATTGTGAAAATGCAGAGCAATCGACACATATCTCCCCTCTGAATCAGCAGGCTCTAATCGACTAAATCCATCTGCTTCCAGAAGGCCGTCGACGTTCCATTTCCCGCGACGTCCTGAGCAACTTGCAGCCAGACGGTTTGTCCGGCGAATGCCGCGAGATCGACGTCGAAAGTCCCCAGCTTGTTGGGGGTCTCATCGCTCAGTTTGGAAGTCAGTACGACTTGATCATTGACTCGGACTGCCAGTTGCCAGGGCTGTCCCTGTTGCACCCCGACCTGCAGCCGCAGGCGATGTGGTTTCGCTTTGTCGACATGCACCTCCCGAGCGAAGATCACAGGACGATTCTTAACAGTCTGTGTTTGAATCAGATCCTTGAGCCCCTGGAATTCCGGTTGGTGACCAGCTTGTTGCAGTGTTTGCTTCGTCAAGAGTGTCCAGCCTGGCAGGAATTCTGCGACCATTTCCTGTGTCTCTCCCGGGACGTGTGTCGTCCACCGAGCGAGCGGAGAGTCCGCGCCGCGGCCAGGTTGACTCAACCCTTTCGGAACTAGTTCAATCAGCTCACGTCGGAAATCACGCGGATTTTTGCCCCACGCCAGCCAGATCTTGCCTTGATCCGGCACCAACGTGGCTGCCTGGGGTTCTTTATCCTGTAATTCAGGGAAGGAAGTTCGGCCAATTTCCAGCCCGGTGGCGGAATCCAACCACGCCAGACTCAGTCGCCGTTGTTCGTTTCGCAGCCGTTGAGCACGAGCCACCAGAATACCCCCGGGATTTCCGCAAATCTGGGCTTCCAGGACACCGCTCTCAATCGAGGTCCAGATTCGTTCTCCATTGTCTGCACGGAGTGCGTGCAGACCGGATCCGGCTTCAATGATCACAGAATTATTGACCAGCCCCACGATTCGGCGCAGTTCGGGCCACGCCTGTTGCCAGATCTGCCGACCGTTTTCGAGATCCAGACATTCAACGGCCAAGACTCCAGGTTGTGTGACATAAACGCGGTTATCCACGACCACCGGTGTTTGCCGGAACTGGCGAAAGAATCCGTATTGATCGGCCGGTGGCAGCCAGGTTTGTCGACGCAACCAACGGAGGCGTCCGAGCAGGTCGCAGCAGACCACACTTCCGCCGATCGTCGCGAGAATCTTGTCGCCCGACGCCACAGCCTGACAGGGGACTTTAGTTCCCCAGACATCTCGTAATTGCATCACCAGGGACTGAGAAATGACTTCTCCAGTCTCGGGCTCGAAATTCACCAATGAAACCTGCAACAATCCAATTTGCGGTTCTTCGACAATGAATGCGAACAAATCGTCTTCAATCACCAGCGGGTCGGAAATCACGTGATTGCCTGCACGCTTATTCCACAACAGTTTACCCGTGGCCAATTCCAGGCAGGCGAGCTCGGGTCCATTACGGGTCAATCGGCGCACAAACACTTTCCTGGCGTGTACGACGGGTGGCATTCCCAACAGCGGAAAATTATGGGCGTCCCCTTCGTCATCCTTCATACCGGTATTCCACTTCCGTTCACCGGTTGTCAGGTCGAAGGCGGTAACCTGAAATCGATTGCTGGCCAACAGCCAATTTCCCGCTGCGCGGACAGTAAATTCACGTCCAGTCGTATCGGTCCCGACATAGTGGTTATTTCCCGCCTGACGGCCTCCCGATCCTTCGAATGGGAAGCGACGGCCGAATTCCAGTCCTGAAGGCGCCGGAACGACGATGCTCGCTGCAGATTCACTCGAATTGATGGAATTGTCCGATCCTAAATCTTTCACACGGCTGGCGCGGACGTCATTCACGAGTTGTTCGAACTGCGCGGGCTCCAGTTTTTGCTTGCCGATTAAAACTGCCACAGTCGGCGGCTTGCCCACGAGTTTAGGCCTCGCGGAAAGTGCGGAGACCAATCGCAATTTTGCTTGTAACTCCTGCCGTAACAGATGCGTCGCAGTCGGCAGGGCCTGCTGATATTGGCCACTAGCTTGAACAAAATTGCCGGCAGCCATCGCTTGATCACCCAGCCAGGCGTGGGCTTCCGCCGCCGCTTCCGTTCCCGTGAATTGCAATGTCGCCGCTTGAATGCCGGCGGTATTTCCCTCGGCGATGGCTTGCCGAACGCGAATTCGACCGATCGGACCAAACTGCGTGATCATCGTCTTTTGCAACTGAGGATATTCACGCATCGCTTGCGATACGGCTCGTGGCAGCGATACCAACAGCCGTCGATCCCGAGCGTCAGGCAGCAAGCCTAATGATCCCGAAGCACTAGCCGCGGCGACGATTTGGCAGGCGTCCTTAAAAGAATCACCCGCTAAAGCCGCCTCGAATTCGGCCAGAACGTTGTAGCCCTCTTTGCTCAATTGTTCAATTAACGGATGGCGCCAACTGGCCGTTTCGACGCCGGGCACGGACGGGCGGGGCGCCGGCTTGGCTTCATTGCCAAAACGCTGCACGCCCGCTTCCGCAAGCTCCACAAAGCTGCGTAGGCTGTCGCGCCCGTGGAAGGATTGATATCCGGGGTGACTGGCCTTGTTCCAGAACCGCAACCAGCGACAGATTCGACCGACTTCATCCCAATCCTCTTTGTAGAGTGATTGCACGAGTTCGTAGCGGGCCAGTGATTCGGCGGGAACTCTGATCGGTGCGGTCGTCCACAACGGGCAACGCAACAGTGCGGTCCCCGAGAACCGGCACGGTTGAGGATGACCTTCCAGAATCAGCTGTTGCCCCAGCCGCTCGAAGGCATCGGAGAACGACATTCCATCAGCGTGATCCCAGGTATCGGAGATGAGCGCGGCATCATTCAGGAACCGCACCCGATCGGCCGGAGAAACGGGGCGCACGATGACATCCGCGATCAACGCGGAGAGCAACGTTTTCCCGAGTTCCCCGGCCGATCCGAGGGCGAGTGTCCTGAGTGCGCACGCTTGACGCCATTGCATCGAATCGATATTCGGCGGTCGACTGGAGAGCACACTTTCCAGCCAGGCTTCAGGCTCCAGGTCTCCAGGCAGACTGGGAACCCGGTCCAACAAGTCGTCGGGAACGATCGCGGTCAGCCCGTTGAGTTCGCGGACTTCAATGCGTCTTAGCGTGATACTGTGACGCTCTTCTCCGGGAAGTGAATAAAGGCCAAATTCGACCGTTCCCCCTCGGATATACCGCAAAGGATCAAGTGCTCGCCCCCAGTGGACTCCATCAGCGCTGACCCAGCATTTGAGAACTCCGTTGCCCAGTACCAGACGCACCCACTGCTTGTCACCGGTAAATGGAACGATCTGATTCTGCAGATCATAGGCCATTTCGACATGTTGTTCAGCCGGCCGCAACCAAGCCAGGCAAGTACGTTTTGAATGTGTCTCGCGACAAAAACCCAATCGATTGATCGGCAGCCCTCCCCCGGACCCGACAAAAACGCCCGTACCAGGCGTCGCACCCTCAATTTGCAGAATGATTTCACATAGCGCCGCGGACTCCAAAGGCACTGTCACTTGCGAAGGCTCTTTGGCTTTTTCGGAAGTCAGTTCCAAACCTCCGTCAGGCAGCGAACTCAGGATCCCTCCCATTCCGATCTTAGGCAGGTTTTTCACCTGCGCCGGCCGTTCTGCCACCAGCACAAATGGGCGAGGTTCCTGCATTTCATCGGCCAGCGGAGTCCCGCGATACATCGCGAATCCGCTGAACGTGCACTTGCCGTCGAAGTAGACTTCAGTCGGCGGCTGGGCAAACGGGACCGTCATCAGACGGACATCGCCGCGGCTGAAAATCAGGGTTCCCGCCTGGTATCGAAATTCAACAGGACCATGCAATGAAATATCGAATCGACCGTCCGCGCTGTTGATCAGGACTTGTTTTTCAGGGCGCGGCGATCCATTTTGACGAGTTGAGGCATAGGCACCCCACCAGGGCGCGGGACGATCGCTGAATTGGAAGGTGACTCCTTCCGTTCCATTCCAAAAGTGCAACCGTAACCCAAAGTGGTCCAGTGGCGAAATCCGCATGACTGTATCAGGCAACCACGGTGCGCGAAGTTTCAACAAGCCTTCAAAACTGGCCAATGGCATCTCGCCATGCTGAGATTCCCGGAATTGATGCGGCATATTAGCCACGGGTTCCAGCCATTGCTGCAACCGGTCACGCCGCAGTCCCCATTGGTCTCCCTGAGCGGAAAAACTCGCTTCGACCGCTGGCTGAACCGGGATCTCCTGGTTCGGCGACGGCTGCCAGGGAGTATTCGTCTGGGCGATTTCCTGTGGATTCACGGGGACCGTCACCGCGAAGGTGGACGTCAATGAGAACTTATCCACTGCGGGGAATTGCCCATGGCGCGGTTGTTTCGCCACTGGATCAGCTTCCCAACGCAGTGTATTCAGGCCCGCTTTGAGCTCCAGATCACCTACCGGAAACCAGCTCTGTGCAACCGGCTTCCAATCCTTGGTTGTCGATCTGGCAACGCCCGACAACACGGGAACACCATTCACAATCAGCTTGAGAGGCCGTTGAACTTTGGCGGCATACCGCAGATCAAGGCGATATTTTCCATCTTGCGGGATCTGAATTTCATGTTCGACAAACACTGGCTTGGCGTCGTCGGCATGAATCACGCCGATCTCCTTGCCCATGTTTTTGTTGTCGATCTGGACATTTCCCCGGGCAAACTTTTCCGCCTCGAATTCCTTTTTCCAAACTTTTGTCGGATCGACTGGCGTAGCCATCGGGGCCACGACAGGCGTTGCAGGAATGCCGGTTTTGGCAACAGTCCCTGGATTTGTCGTTTGACTTCCACTTGCGGCGATCTTGGCGACATCCGTCTTCGAAGTGGCTGGTTTGTCGCCCGGCTGTTTTTCCGACTGCGAGCCGGCTACCGGATTGTTCGCAGCGTGAGCCTCGTCCGATTTCGCATCTTCTGGTGATTTTTTGCCTGATTTCGCATCGGCAATTTCTGTCCCTGTTGTTTTTTCGACTGGCGCAGGCTGAGGCCGAAGTGCAATGAACGTCGCGACCGAACCAAACAGCAGGCCGAAAAAGAGCAGCGCGGTCCAGCGCCAATATCCACTGATTCGATTTCGGCCGCCATCTGGCGTCGTAGTGACAATCCGCTCGACGGAGACCTCGAACCGCCCAAAAGCCTCATTCAGATAGGCTTCGAAATGGAGTTGCTCGACGAGTGCTTCGCGGAGTTCCGGGGATTCGCGCAGCCTCGAACGCAACTGAGCGACTTCCTGCTCGGTCAGTTCTTCGGGCGTTTTTTCTTGAACGAGCTGTATCAGCTCCTGATTGCTGAGCGGGCTCATGAGGGTTTCCGCGTCTTACCGTCCAAACAGTATTTGAGGGCCTGGCGAGCTCGGAACATCAACAATTTGATCGCGCCTTCACTCCGTTTGAGCTGTCGGCCAATGTCGAGCAATGCCAGTCCAGACGAGTAGCGTAAATGGATTGCTTCCCGCGCGCTCTGCCCCAAACTTGCCAGGCAGTCGGGAAGATTTTTTAAGGTGTCTTCTTGAGAGTCATTCGATTCGGACGCGTGGGCCTGCACCAATTCGTCAAGTTCCAGACACAATTCGGTCCAGGCAACTTCCTTGCGGCGGCGGCATTTGCGAACGTGTTCCTTCAGCAGGTTGCGGGCAATGCCCATCAACCAGGGGCGAATCATATTGGCGCCGTCGAAGCGTTCCCGGCCCTGGTAAAAGCGGAGAAACACTTCCTGTGTCAGATCTTCCGCGTCGCTGGTACAGAAAACACGCGACCTCAGATAGGCGAAAACTCCGCGCTGATACTTCTGAACGATGGCTTCAAAAGCCGACCGGTCGTTCTGCCGTAACCGCTGATGGAGTTCCTGATCTGTCGCCATAGTCCGCTCAAACAGAGTTTCGACGGGGGATGGCCGTCGGCGGGTCAATTCCACAGATCACGGGCAAACATGCCCGGTGACGCAATCCAATTTCACGCGGTGGCCCACAAACCGATTGGCGCAAACTCAGTTGCCACAATTCATATCATAGATCATGGATGATACGGAAGCGAGGGGAATTTCCGCAAGCGATCGATATGACTGGAACGATTTCAGTTCGGAAGCCGCACTTCGTTGGATTTGAGTGTTTACGGGGCCATACCGTTGACGGTAGGCTATGCGGTTTGACTTTGCACAACAGCGAATTCCGAATATGTCCAATACGGGACTTGGGACAAGCATGTGCCGCCTACGCCACGAATACTGAGCTGGAAACCACAATGAGTTTGGACTGGAACGCGTTTGCGGCCCTGATTGCACCCTGCCAAAAGATTGTCTTGTCGAGTCACGTTCGACCTGACGCGGATGCCATCGGGTCAGAGATTGGCCTGTGTGGATTTCTTGAGCAGCTCGGGAAATCAGTGCAAATCGTCAATCCGTCAGCGACTCCAAAGCGGCTGGCATTCCTGGATCCATCCAGTCGGATTGTTCATTTCAATTCCGCAAACAATGATGAATTAATCAGCGGCGCTGACGCTCACATAGTCGTCGACACCAGTGCCTGGGGACAGTTGGCCGATGTGGGGCGAGCATTCAAAAAGTCAGCGGCGGTGAAGGTCGTCATCGACCATCACGTCAGTTCTGATAATCTGGAAGCCACCGTATTCAAAGATGTGTCAGCCGAGGCATCGGGGACGTTGATTTTTCGTCTCGGCCGCGCTTTGGGACTTCATTTGACTTCAGAAATCGCAACCGCATTGTTCGCTGCAATCGCCACCGATACAGGTTGGTTCCGATTTCCCTCGACAACCAGCGAAACCTATCACATTGGCGGAGAACTGATGGCGGCCGGGGTTCGCCCCTATCATCTGTACGAACAGCTCTACGAGAACTACAGCGTGGGACGACTGAAGCTGATTTCTCGAGTCCTGAGTCGAGTCGAATTGGAATGTGACGGGCGACTCGCGCACACGTTCGTCCAAATGAGCGATTATGGCGAAACCCATTCAGAACC
>JAQGHT010000340.1 GCA_028291565.1 Planctomycetaceae bacterium
ACAGACGCGATTTGTCATCTGCGTGCACTTTATCGGAGTGAAGCATCGCAATGGACCGCGTTCTGGAATCGAGCGATTGCCTAAACAATTGATCGCGTAAAACTACCTACGATGGTGACGCTTACCCCACTTTTGGGCCTGACAAACTGACGAGGCAGGCTCTGCCAGAACGCGCTCGCGTCCGGTTCTGATTCGAGCTATCCCCGCGATTTTCGACCTCGAATTTTGAGTTTTCGAGCCAACAATTGACGCTCTTCACAGGATGCGGCAAACTACAGACTTGACGTATGCAAACCAAGTGATGCGAGGCGGTCGCACCGTGGGCAGCGACGTTGATCAAAAATCATCCAATCGGAGAAGTCTCAATGTTGTTGGAATTGCGGCAGGCCTTGAAGCTGGGAGTTGTGAGTCTGGTTTGTCTATCGAGTGCGATCGCCGCAGCCGACAACTGGCCTCAATGGCGCGGAGCAACTCACAACGGAATCTGCAACGAAAAGAACATCCCCGACGATTGGGATGCTAAGAAGAACGTGCTTTGGAAACTGGAAATGCCCGGCCCCGGTGGAGCAACACCTGTAGTTTGGGATGACCATGTCTTCGTCACGTCGGCGGCGGACACCGATCTGTTGCTAATGGCGATCACAATCGATGGCAAACTGAAGTGGAAGAACAAGATTGGCACGGGGAATAAGGTGGCACGTTCTGATGAAGGCAATTTCGCCTCGCCATCGCCCGCGACTGACGGCAAACACGTCTGGGCATTCGTTGGAAGCGGAGATTTCGTTTGCTGTGATTTCGATGGCAAAGAAAAATGGCACATCAACCTGCAAGAGATCTACGGCAAGTTCGAGATCCAGTTCGGCATGTCATCGACTCCGATCCTTGACGGAGATCGTCTTTACGTGCAGTTGATCCACGGAGAAGGAGAAGCAAAGACTCGGGAAGCGCTAGTTCTCGCGCTGGACAAAAACACGGGCAAAGAAATCTGGAAAGTTGGTCGTTCCAGTGAAGCTTACAAGGAAAATGAACACTCGTACGCATCACCAACACTGTACGTGGATGACAAACAGAAGTTCCTACTGACTCATGGCGCGGATTACATTGTGGCTCATAGTCTCGAAGATGGTCATGAGATCTGGCGGTCCGGGGGATTGCACCAGAAGGACAAGTACAATCCGTTTCTGCGGTTCGTCTCTTCTCCCGTCGCCGTTCCTGGGCTCATCGTCGTCCCATCCGCCAAAGATGGACCCGTCTTGGCGCTCAATCCCAATTCCACAGGGGACATCACCAATTCCAAAGAGGGACGCATATGGACTCGGGAACGAAATACGCCTGATGTGTCGTCCCCCCTGATTCATGACGGCATCGTGTACCTTTGCCGCGAATCAGGGATCATGCTGACTCTGGATGCCAAGACCGGGGAAGAGATCTACATGCAGCGAATTCACAATCACCGGCATCGCGCGTCACCCGTCTATGCAGACGGTAAGATTTATTGCATTGCTCGCGACGGAGTCGTGACAATTATCAAGGCCGGCCGCAAATTTGAGCTGATCCGGGAAATCAAGATGGACGAAGACATTTCCGCGTCACCGGCGATTTCCAATGGCAAGATCTACATCCGAAGTTTCCAGAATCTGTGGTGCATCGGGAATTCACAGGTAGCCGGTAAGTAATCTGTTTTCCTGTCACATCAATCGTCATGTCGTCTTCATTGTGACGGTAAGTGAGTCTTGATTGGAGCACCAGTGAAAATATCTTATTTGCTCTGTGGTTCTGTCGTGATTTATTTACTTTCAATGGTGGTTGTGGGGCACGCGCTCGATCCAAAGGAGGCAACTACAGACAGTCGCTCGGATGAGCGATTGAAATTGCTCAAAAAAGTCAGCGAGGAAATCAGCCGCGGGGAGCGTCAATCCGCACTTAAGGGGGAAGTCGCACGCGCCGTGGACAGATTTCTCAGGCATTCCAGTCCTCACCCCGAGAAGCCTGAAAAAGTCGCCAAGCACTGTGGAATCTTGGTGTCTGAAATTGAAGCGGCACTGCGTCGAGATGCAATGGAAGACGTAATTCTGAAAGTTCTCTCCGAAACGCTTAGCTCCTGCGCACAATGTGCTGCCAAAGAAAGGGAGTCGCTCCAGTCCCGCCTTGAGCTACTGAAAACCAATGTTTCCGGCGAGATGGAAAAAGTCAAATCGCGCGCGTTGCAACGTACCGAAGATATTGCCGTAGTGTTGACTTTCATCCTGATAGATGTGAGGGCGGGGAGCCAAAAATCGCAATTGGAATTTTTGCATGACAAAATACTTCGGAAATACTTTGGTCGAATGCATCAAGGCGATGATTCGTCGCTTCACTTATTGAGCAATTTGGTGCAGCCATACATGCTGGAAGGGTGCACCCAGCTCGAAAGTCAGGCCAAAGCACTTGGGATCCTGCCAATACCGGAATCGACGATTGATAGGAAGTTTGCAATCAAAGAAAAGATGGGCGAGAAAGAGTTCAGAAACTTCGAGGCGACACTCCTTGATGCTCAACAGATGGCGTTTATGCTGCACTTAAAGGAACTGATTGAAGGCACAAGCAAGATTGAATTTCTTGGCGATGCACCGAGTGAAATGACAGTAATCGAGCTGATTAAGGGATTGGTCACTTCGCGACGCAACATTCCAAATGAACTTCTCGTTGCGTGCGCGAAGTACGGAAAGAAGCTTTCCAACGCAGGAAACGTGAAATCGCCCGCTTTGGAACGAATAGGTGAAATGGCACAGTTGGAACTTGATAAAGAAAAAAGAGCGTCGGAGTTGGTCAATGGAAGCTCAGGGGTGAAACCTGTCGAGCCCGTCGAACCTGCCAAATCCAAGGCCTATCTATTTAAGAAGAAACCTCAAGACTGAGTTTGATTCTTAACGTTTTCCAAGAAATTCCAAGATTTGAAGAAGTAGTGCAAAGGTCGTTGAATCGCCCTCTCAGGGCGGCGGTGGATCAGCGAGCATTGTCCTAATTTACCAATGTCGTATTCAGATTCCCGGTTTGACAAACATTCGAAAAACTGCTGCAATTTGAACTTCGGTGTATTCGAATCAAAGGATTGCAATGTCAACACTAGCATCAGACGCGACAAGCGAAATGGCGATTTTGCGTCGAATTGTCGACCCAGATCAACCTTTTCTTTCGCCCGAAGCCGCTCGATCAATTTTGGCGTTGGAGTTCGAGAAATCTGACCGCAGGCGTATGGATCAGCTCGCCGCCAAGAATCGAAGTGACGGGCTGTCCAAGGCTGAAGAGGAAGAATTTAGCGATTATATTCGCGTTGGTCAGACTTTGGGGATTCTCAAATCAAAAGCCCGATGTTCATTGACGGGTGCCACATGAACAACATTGAGACGCTCGAAAGCTATTGGTCTGCTGAAGCGGCGCAGCTAAATAAGAATTTACTCGAAGCCGAGGGAATTCCCTGTTTTCTACAAGGTGTCGTGACTTCCTCGACTCTTTGGCACTTGGCGAACGCGTCCGGTGGGGTAAGGCTGCAAGTGCCACAATCGGAATTGCACCGCGCGGCTTCGGTCTTGCAAGCGTTTCGCCAGGCTCCAGCGGACGATGACGAATCCGATCGTGCCTTCGGATTCGCGGCGCTGTCGACCGTATCTAACGAAACGCATCCAATCGGGGCACCACTGGAAGAGTTAGCTGGCGAATTCGTTGCAGAAGAGATAACTCGTCATCCGGATGATTCTGAGCACGACGAAGATGATGCGGATGGACCATACAGACCTGGATTGTTCGAAAAATTCCGCAACTGCCGGGCTCTGATCGTCTTGGCGTGTTTGGCCGCGTTGATCTGGGGGATCTGACGACGTTATGGCGGCTGAAAGACGTTCGAACGACTTGGTTTTCGCTAGCTGGGAACCAGAAGAAAAACGAATGGGACTTATGGGACGAAGCCCCATCGACTTCTCCGGCAGGTGCATTGCGATATCCAGCGAATAGCTGAGCCCATCAAATATCAAGGTCATCCGCCAGGCTGGAATCGTTCATGATCAAGTTGTAACGTTCACTGGCATCTTTCCCCAGCAATTGATGGAACGTCTTGTCCGCTTCAAGTTGGGCATCGATATCAACTCGCAGCAAGATTCTGGATTTCGGATCAAGCGTGGTCTCCGCCAATTCAGCGCGGTCCATTTCTCCCAGGCCTTTAAAGCGGCTGATCGTCGCCTTACGGTTAGCCGGCAATGACGCGAGTAACTCCTCTTTCTGAGCGTCAGATTGCACATAGTGCCGCTCTTTGCCAATCTCGATGCGATACAACGGCGGTTGAGCGAGAAACAGTTTTCCAGCCCGAATCACATCACGCATATGACGAAAGAAGAATCCCAGCAAGAGCGTGCTGATGTGATTGCCGTCGCTGTCGGCATCCATCAGCATGATGATTTTGTCGTAACGCAGTTTGTGGATGTCGAAATCATTGCCGATTCCTGTCCCCAGGGATGCGACCAGATCCTTGATTTCCAGGTTTTCCATCACCTTGGAAAGTGGCAATGACTCCGTATTCAGAATCTTGCCCTTGAGGAACAGAATCGCCTGTGTGCGGGAATCTCGGCCGGATGCGGCTGTACCACCGGCCGATTGGCCTTCGACCACGAACAGTTCCGATTCTTTCGGATCATTTGAGCGGCAATCGACGAGTTTGCCAGGCAGGCTCGCCTTCTTATTAGTCGGAGACTTACGGCGCACTTCTTGCGCGGCATCGCGGCTCGCCATGCGAGCCCGCGCCGCCAGAACGATTCGCCCCACGACCTGATCCGCGATCGTCGGGTTGTTATTGAGCCAGGTCTCGAGCGCAGGGCGAATGAGACTCTCTACTGCCGCCGACATTTCAGGATTGTTCAGCTTCTCTTTGGTCTGACCTTGAAACATCGGATCGCCGAGAAACACGGACAGAACCGCGACGAGCCCTTCGCGAATATCTTCGGCACTGATCGCCAGCTTTTTGTCCTTGAGGTCATGGACCTCCATGTAATTCTTCACCGCTTTGACCACGCCCGACCTGAAGCCGATCTCATGCGTGCCGCCGGCATGAGTTCGAATGCCGTTGACGTAGCTGCGAATTTCTTCATCAGTCCCTTCGGTCCAGCGCAGGACCGCTTCAATCTTGGCGACCGCGTCGTCCCGCTCGATGGCGAACTTCTGTTCGTGCACCGGCTTCTTCTGGCTGTCGGTGACCAACTTATCCAGGTATTCCGCGATGCCCAGAGGGTGGTGAAATTCCGTCTTTTCGTGCTTCGCTTCGTCAATAAATACGATCGTCAATCCAGAATGGATGTACGAAATGTCTTCCAGGTGCTGTCGAATCGTATCGACGCTCAAGACCGTGCGACGAAAGATCTCTTCGTCAGGCCGGAAGAAAATTGTCGTACCATGCCCGCGAAATGGTCGAACTTCCTTCACGGGCGTTGTCGGTTTGCCGCGCTTGTACCGCTGCATCCATTCAAAGCCGTCGCGGCGAATGGTCACCACGAGTTCTGACGACAGGGCATTTACGACAGACGAACCGACTCCGTGTAAGCCACCGCTCCGGGCGTAGCTCTTGTTGGAGAATTTTCCGCCCGAATGGAGTGTAGTGAGGATGAGTTCGACTGTCGGAATCTTCGCTTTGGGATGCTTGTCGACGGGAATGCCGCGTCCGTTGTCTTCGACGGTGCACGAACTGCCATCCTTATGCAATGTCACCTCAATCCGGTCACAAGCCTTCGCGAGATACTCATCAACCGAATTGTCCACGATTTCCCAAAGCAAGTGATGCAAGCCGCGCGTATCGACACCGCCAATGTACATCGACGGCCGTTTGCGGACCGCATCCAGGCCTTCCAGGACTTCGATATCTTTGCCGGTGTATTCTGAGGGGACTGTCGACATGGTTTTCGAATCTGTGAGTGTGAGGCGGAGGGTTCGGACGACTTTCGTTTCAAAACTCATTCACCTTCCAGTTTGCTCCAGTCCACCAATTCTATCGGCGGTCTCTGGATCGACAGGAAGTCGCTGCGGTGACTGGTCTTGATGCCTTTGCCACCGCGCGCCGTCAGCGAATACTTCAGCTGGCCGAACGTCAGCTCTTTGTCCGCGGTCGTCGTCACTCGCAAACAGTCGCTGGGACGGGTCATCTGATCAACGCCCAGAATCGTGTCGTCCTTTTCGAGTTTCATTCCACGGACGCCTTTTCCCGCACCACTGAGGATCGGGATTTCGGAAATTGCGAAGTGCAGAATCCGAGCTTGCTGACTGGCCAGAAAGACGGAAGTCGCTTCGCTGATGAGTTGTACATCAACAACCTTATCGCCCGCCTCCAGACGGCAGAACTTTCGGCCCGCCTTGGTTGACGGAGTCCGGAATGGACCGAGTGGAATTCGCATGATCTGGCCGTGCAGCGTCGCCACCAATAAATAGGGCCCCGGTGGGGATTCGCCTTCAGCAGGTGTGTCCTGTGGCGTGAAACGGGGGTCGGTCGTCAATGATGCGACAACATTGACTCCGTCACCCAGCCGATAGAACTTGGTCAACGGTTCGCCATAACCGGCTGTGACCTGGACCAGCTCAATCGGTTGCGTATATGCCACCCCGTCGCTCGCGAAATAGATGATGCTGTCCAGAGTGCTGGCCGGCAGCACATTCTGAACGGCGTCTCCGTCGCGAACGCGTGTTCCCTCGACACTCGCCAGCCGCCCCACGCGTTTGATCCAGCCATCACGGGTCAAGACGACGTTGGTGTTCTCTTTGACGATATATGCCGCGGCGTCGAACTCAACAATCTCTTCCGCCGAGCCAATCACCGTTCGCCGCTTGTCTCCAAATTTCTCGCCGATCTCCTCAAGTTCTGCTTTGACGATGTCCCAGAGCTTTTTGTCGGATGCCAGAATCGTTCGAATCTTGGCCGCTTCGGCTCGCTTCTCTTTTAGCTCCTTGACGATCTTGTCGATTTCCAGCGAAGAAATTCGATACAGGGCGAGCTCGAGAATGGCCTCGGTTTGTTCGGCGTCCAACGGGAATGCAGCCATCAGTTTGGCTGCCGCATCGGCTTTACCACTGCTCTGGCGGATTAATCTCAAGGCCTTATCCAGACCATTGAAGATGATCTCGAAGCCTTCCAGGATATGGATCCGGCGTTCGAGCTGCCGCAATTGATATTCGAACCGCCGTTTCACCGTCTTGAAACGGAAATCCAGAAAGTGCTTCAGCAACTCGGTCAGAGATAACCGGGCAGGGACCATCGCACCATGCACATCCGGGACCAGGCAGGTGCTGTTGTACGCAAAATTCTGCTCAAGTGGCGTGTGTTTATAGAGATACGCCATCACGGCATCGGGATCGGCGCCGGGTTTGATATCCAGAACGATGCGAATACCGTGCTTGTCCGACTGTTCCGAACAATCGAGTAATTGCGGCAGCTTGCGACTGGAGACGACATTCCCGATTTCCTGCATCAACGGTCCGGTCTCGACGCCATAAGGAATTGAGTAGACCACCAGCCGATCTTTCAGCTCTTTCTTTTTCTCGACGTCGAATTTCCATTCGCCGCGGACTTTGACCGAACCACGTCCCTCCTCATACATTTCCTGCAGTGTCTTGCGATCGGTAACAATCCGTCCGCCCAACGGAAAGTCAGGACCTTTGATAAACTTTGTCAGCTGCGAGACTTTGACATCCTGATCGCGATTTTCGATCAGAAACACGCAAGCCTTAATGGCTTCCGTCAGATTGTGCGGTGGGATATTCGTCGCCATGCCGACGGCGATACCTGAAGTGCCGTTAACCAAAAGGTTTGGGAAACGGGCCGGCAGAACGGTGGGTTCTGTTGTGACTGCGTCATAGGTCGCACGCATTTCGACCGTGTCATAGCGCAACTCACTCATCAAATCTTCGGCGATCAGGCGTAATCGCGCTTCGGGATACCGCATGGCGGCTGGCGGTAATCCCATGATCGAACCGAAGTTGCCCTGACCATCGACCAGGTGATAGCGCAGGCTGAAGTCTTGGGCCATCCGGCACAGTGCGTCATAGACCGACCCTTCGCCATGCGGGTGATAGCTGCCGACTGTGTCGCCGCAAATCTTGGCGCATGTGCGA
>JAQGHT010000938.1 GCA_028291565.1 Planctomycetaceae bacterium
AGAATGAATTGCTTGCGGATCAATGTCTTGGCGAATGTTCCGGACCACGAACTGGAACACTATATCGCCGAACATCGCGTGATTATTAATCCTTTGCACCAACAGGGTTATGAAACAATCGGCTGCAACCGCTGCACGACCCCCGTGCTGCCGGGTGAACCACCCCGGGCGGGACGCTGGCGACATCTGGGACCTTGGGCGATGTATTGCGGTATCAACCCCACTGACGTTAAGGGAGCGATGGCCAAGTCCGTTGACCTGCCACAATCCATCATCGACAAGGTCCTTGGCCGCACGGACGATTTTGTCATTTAGAGCCGCAATACGGCGCACGGTTAAGAATCAGATGTTTGATCGCGTGGTTCAGTATTGAAAAAAGACTCATTCGTGGCCGCGAACAATATAACCTTTGGATGACCCTGTTAAATCCACCAATTCCCCGAAGAAGCGATGTATCTCGCCGGAAGCGGCAAGAGTAGCGCGGTATAAATTTAGAATTGATCCAAAATGGAAGCCGGAATTGTCGGACTGCCCAATGTCGGCAAATCGACGTTGTTCAATGCACTGACGTCTCAGAAGATCCCCAGCGAGAATTATCCGTTCTGCACCATCGAGCCCAATGTCGGGGTGGTGACCGTTCCTGATTCTCGACTGCAAGTGATTTCCAAGTACATCCCACCCCAAAAGTTGGTTCCGGCACTGCTGCAACTCGTCGATATTGCAGGCATTGTCCGTGGCGCTTCAGAAGGCGAAGGGCTCGGAAACAAGTTTCTCTCGCACATTCGTACAGTGGATGCCATCATTCACGTGGTTCGTTGTTTCGAAGACCCCGACGTGATTCATGTTGAAGAAGCCGGCGTCGATCCGATTCGCGACATTGAAACGATTGAAACCGAATTGATGCTGGCCGACCTGCAGACGGTCGTCGGATCGAAAGAAAAAGCGGCGAAAGCTGCCAAGGGCGGCGACAAAGATGCCAAAATCAAATTGGAAATCCTGCTGCAGTGCGAGGCCCTGCTGAAGGACGTCAAGCCAGTCCGCACGCTGCATTATGACGTACCGGATTATCAGAAAGTTTTCAAAAGTCTGTCGCTGTTGTCGAGCAAGAAAGTGTTGTACATCGCCAATGTGCATGAAAATGATCTGCATGGTGAAAGTCCGTTGGTGACACGCGTTCGCGAACTTGCCGCAACCGAGGGCAGCACTGTGATTCCGGTTTGTGCCCGCCTGGAAGCCGAATTGTCCGAGCTGGATCCCGCGGACCGCACGGAAATGCTCGAAAGTGTCGGGTTGCAAGAACCCGCACTGAATGTAGTAACTCGAGCGGCCTATAAAACTCTGGGACTGCAGAGCTTCTTCACCGCCGGCGAAACCGAAGTGCGGGCCTGGACAATTCCAGTCGGCGCGACGGCGCCTCAAGCGGCCGGTGTGATCCATACCGATTTTGAAAAGGGTTTTATCCGCGCGCAGATTTACTCGGTGGAAGATCTGGTCCACTTTCAAACCGAAAAAGCCATTCGCGAGGCCGGGAAACTCCGCATTGAGGGGAAGACGTACATTATGCAAGACGGAGACATTTGCCACTTCTTGTTCAATTAGAGCGGATTAACTTTGGATGCGCCGGTTTGCAGCGATGATTCGTGCCACTGCTTTAACGCTGTACTCGGCGTTCAAGCAGTGCGTTTCATCGCTCCGTAAGCACTGCTTAACGACCGAGTACAGTCGTGAAGCAGTGGCACGTCACCAGCAGATCCAAGGTTAAACCGCGATAGCGTCTGAGGGAGCCACATATCGTGTCTTCGGAACTGATCGCACAAATCGAGGGTTTGGTTCGGCGTGACCCGGCACGACGCGGACTGATCAGTTCCGAAGCGGAATTTGGCCCTTTGTGTCCGGGACACCTTCGTGCTGCAGCGACTCACCTGGCTGGCCATGCTCGCAGCGTCGCGATTATTACCGGTTTCTTTATTCCCAAAGGGAATCCTCCGGCCGCAGAAACTGATGGACCTCCTGGGGCCTTGTTTTTGGGAAAGGCGTTGTTGGATGCCGGAATTCCTACCACCATCATTACAGACTCACCCTGCGTCGCTGCATGTCGCGCTGCGGCTGATGCGATGGAGTTTCCCCGTACCGAAGTCTGGGAATGCCCTTTGGGTGAGAGCTCCTGGTGTGAACAGTTCTGGCAAACTTCTCTCGGGCATAACCTGACGCACCTCATTGCATTGGAACGTGTCGGGCCAAGTCATTCGTGGGATTCGCTGTGTCGGCAGAAGCGTGCTGCGGAAATACCCGAAGCGGCGTTTCGACAATCAGTACCAGAGACGACCTGGAACCATTGTCATAACATGCGGGGCGAAATCATCGATACCCACACGGCTCCCCTGCACCGCATGTTTGAATATGCTCGAATGCATCGGCCGGAGATCAAGACGATCGGAATTGGTGACGGGGGAAACGAACTGGGAATGGGATTAATCCCTTGGGAAGAACTGGTGCGACGTCTGGCGAATGAATCGTCGGCGCGAATTCCCTGCCGTATCGCGACAGACTGGAACATCATTGCTGGTACCAGCAACTGGGGCGGACAAGCATTGGCCACAGCGGTACTGCTCTTACGAGGTCGGACCGATATACTCCGGGACTTGACATTCGAACAACAGGAGCAGGCTCTGCAGTTGATTGTTCAGCAGGGCCCAGCGGTAGACGGAGTTACCCGCGAACAGGAAGCGACGGTGGATGGGTTGCCGTTTCTGACATACATTCAACCTTGGCTCGGAATGCGACATTTGCTGGGATGGAATAATTGATCAGATGTTGTCCAAGGCAAGTGTTGGGCGTCTGCCCAATGGTTTCCTCGTGACATGGTGCGTGTTTTTTCGAACGACCAGTGGGTTGCTCGCTCAATCGAGAACGAATAGAGTCCTGTTTCGCCCTTTCTTCTTCATCTGCATTATTTTGCGTGGTTAACCGCGTCGTCTGGGAGCTGGCATGTCGCCAATGTTTTGGCTGATTTTGAATTGTGGGTTCGCGATTTTGGCGGCACTCGCTGGTGGGTGGCTGCCCATGGTGATCCGCTTTACGCATCGCCGATCTCAACTGGCGGTCAGTTTCGTGTCAGGGTTAATGCTCGGCGTGGCCATTTTCGTGTTGCTGCCGCACGCGATCGAGGGTGGCGTTTCGCTCGATGCGACCATGATTGCCGTGATGTTGGGTTTACTGCTGATGTTCGGGATGCTGCGCGCCTTTCATTTCCATCAACATGGCCCGATGGAAGTGGGGTCGGAAGAAACATCGAACGTTACCGTTCCGATCATCGGCGCAGTTTCTGGCGGCTCAGCCGAACTGCCAATCCTGGCGGCCGCAAATCCGCGACACGAACACGACCATTCGCATGATCATTCCCACGATCACGGCTGCTCCCACGATCATGACGCAAGTCATTCGCAGGAACACGGACATGCGCATTCTCATGAATTGAGTTGGTTGGGAGTTGGATTTGGACTCAGCGTGCACACGTTTCTGGATGGTGTGATGCTGGCCGCCAGTGTACAGGCCGATGCCGCGCATGGATCACCCGGCTGGCTGGGATTGGGAGTGTTTCTGGCCATTGTATTGCACAAACCACTGGATTCTATGGCGATTACCAGCCTGATGGCGGTGGGGGGCTGGTCATTCAAAATGCGGCAGTTGGTGAATTTCGGATTCGCCTTGATGCTGCCTTTGGGCGCGCTTGTATTTCAATTGACGCTTGGGCAATTCTCCGGTCATCAGAACACGGTTGTCGCGCTAGCCCTGGCTTTCTCAGCCGGAGCTCTGTTGTGTATTGCGCTGGCTGACCTGTTGCCGGAAATTCAGTTTCACAATCACGATCGCGTTGCTTTGTCAGTGCTGTTGCTGGGTGGAGTCACCGTCGCGTATGTCGCCGCGCGAATTGAACACGCGGGGCATGATCATAGTGGCCACGGTCACACACACGGAGCACATGCAGGCGAGCATGACGATCACCCGATTCATGCAACTGGCCCCAGTGCGGTTCGCGCACATGACGACCATCTTCATGAAGGCCACGAGCACGTGCACAAGCCGGATTAGCTTGGTTTATCGCCTACAAAGGACAAGCCCGAAGCCCAAGTTTTGAATCGCGCTGTTTTGAATCGTCGAGCGGTTCCTGGATCCCCATCCCAGAGGGATGATAGACATTAGCCGGTGGTTGAGCGCAGCGACACCACCGGTTTTGGGGTCGGAGAGAGTTTCGACCCCGGTAGGGGTCCCAGAACATCCAGACACGTTTTCACGGGCGAGTCGCGATAAGCACTTGGAGTTCATCGTTAGCAACGATTCAAAAATCAGATCTTGAGACCGCGATCGCTAGGATCTGCGATCCCTCCAGGATCGGTCGCCAAATCACGGATCAGTCCGGTGGTGTCGCTGCGCTCAACCACCGGCTAATATCTGTCACCCCTACCGGGGTGAGAAACAGGGCTAATGCGAATTCTCAATGAACTGTGCGGACGATAGGCGTCTCACGTAGTGAGTCGGCGCGAATTCCAAAACAGCGCAACTTCAAAACTTGCGTTTTTGGATCATATTGAAACACGAATAATCCGGGCTAGCCTGCCATCTGACGTCGGTTCGACATAGAATGCTTAACGAACAATTCGTCACCCGGTCGTCGAAGTGAAATCCTGGCGAGGCCGATGGGAAGCTCCTGAAACTTCCTCCGGTTCAGGTCATTTTGTCAGGCGGCGTCAGGGCGAATTCTCGAAAAAACCGTCCAGTTTGTCTTTGAGAATGAATTCGCAACGACTGACAGGCCAATGGCTTACCTGTCGCGAGGAGATTCACAGCGTGGCGCCCAGAGATTCGCAGTCAGTAGCCGGTGATCCCAAGGCCGATCTCGCAGCGGTCGAACGTCTGGCCGATGGATATCGGAAAGTTACTGCGGAACTCAGCCGAGTCATCGTCGGCCAGTCAAGTGTGATCGAAGAGCTATTGATTTCGTTGTTTGCCGGCGGCCACTGTCTGCTGGTTGGTGTTCCCGGGCTGGCCAAGACGTTAATGATCCAGACCCTGGCCCAGGTTCTCGATCTGTCGTTCAGCCGTGTTCAATTCACGCCCGATCTTATGCCGGCTGATATCACGGGGACGGAAGTCATTCAAGAAGATAAACTCACAGGAACGCGGGAATTCAAATTTCTGCCCGGCCCTGTGTTCGCGAATCTGATCCTGGCGGATGAAATCAATCGCACGCCACCGAAAACGCAGGCGGCGCTGCTGGAAGCCATGCAGGAACACCAGGTGACGGTTGGTGGCAAGCGGCATTTGCTGCCCGAACCCTTCTTCGTGTTGGCAACTCAGAATCCCATCGAACAGGAAGGGACCTATCCTCTTCCCGAGGCCCAGCTGGATCGTTTCATGTTTAACGTGATGGTCGACTACCCCGAGGAAGAAGAAGAGTTTCAGATCATTCGGCAAACCACTTCGGATAAGCGTCCGGAAGTGGCAAAAGTCCTCAGTCGGGAAGAAGTCCAATTGCTGCAACAGACCGTGCGGCAAGTGCCGGTGGCCGATCACGTGATCCGGTATGCGATGCAATTCACCAGATTGACTCGCAAGGAAAAAGGCCAGGTCCCTGATTTCATTCAGAAATATGTCAGTTGGGGAGCGGGGCCGCGGGCGAGTCAGTATTTGATCCTCGGAGCCAAAGCGCGGGCCATGTTGCACGGCCGGGAATATGTCAGTACGGACGATGTCCGGGCGGTGGCCTTGCCCGTCCTGCGGCATCGCATCATCACGAATTTTAATGCGGAAGCTGAAGGTGTGCGTCCAGACGACGTGATTCGGCGACTCGCAGAAATTATTTCATCCAATTCCGCTCACGGAAACTCGCGTGGAAAGCTACCAGAAGTATTTCAATCCACAGACTCTGGCCCGGCTTGAGGGGCTGGAGTTGCAAGCCCGCCAGATAGTGGAAGGCTACGTGGCGGGGCTTCACAAAAGCCCCTACCACGGCTTTTCCATTGAATTCGCTGAGCATCGTGAATACGTGCCGGGCGACGACTTGAGATATGTCGACTGGAAAGTCTTTGGGAAAACGGATCGTTTCTACCTGAAGCAGTACGAAGAGGAAACGAACTTTTCCTGTTACGTCCTGTTGGATACCAGCGAATCCATGCTGTATCAGTCAGAGTCGGCTCCGTGCACCAAATTGCAATACGCCCAGTTCGTCGCGGCGGCGTTGTCTTATCTAGTGCTGAAGCAACAGGACGCAGTGGGGCTGGCGACGTTCGATAACGGCGTGAAGAATTTTGTTCGGGCGTCCAGCCAGCCGTCGCATCTGAAGCAACTGTGCCACATTATGGAACTATCGCCGGCAACGGGTGAAACGGCTATGGGCCCGATTTTTCACGACTTGGCCGAACGCATTAAAAAGCGCGGGCTGATTCTGATTATCAGCGACTTTTTCGATGATGTTGCAAGCCTGCTGATGGGGTTGAAGCACTTCCGGCATCGCCGGCATGAAGTCTTGTTGATGCAGGTGATCGATCCGGCCGAACAGGACTTTCCGTTTCGAGACCCCACGCTCTTTAAGGGTCTTGAAAAATGGCCGGAAATGATGACCGATCCCAAATCGTTGAAGGCTGCTTATCAACGCGAATTTGAAGCGTTTCTGACAGAACTCCGCCGTGGCTGCCGCGATCTGAAAATGGATCATCTCTTATTGCGGACGAGTTCACCACTCGATGTGGCCCTTTCCACTTTCCTCGCCAGCCGGGCGAATCGAGTCAGACGGTAGTGTTTAATGGCAGGCCGTCTCGTGAATCAAAGCGCGCGTTGGATGTAAGTCCAATAGTCTTTGTCACGTGCGGCCGTTTTATGAGAAAAACCAGTGGGTTGACACCCACCGCTCGCCAAATTGAAAAACGTTACGTTGACTGTTCAGGGAATGCAAAATGGCGTGTGAATCTGGTGATTCACACGCCATGGGGAATGACATCCGTTTTGAACTTCAGTCATGATCGAAGCTCGATCATGACTGTCATTTCAGGTCGAAGGACCGGGCTTAGCCGCATCTGCTGGCTTCGGAGGCTCTGGCTTTGGAGCTTCTTCGGTCGGTGGGATCGGTTTGGCCACTTCGGTCGGCACCGGAGCCGCTTCGGCGGCAACAGGCGTCGGCCCGCCAGCCGGTGCAGCGCCAGTCACTCCACAACATGGAGCAACAGGAGCCGCAGTTCCACAACACGGCGTCGCCTGAGGACAGACCTGGATTGGCACCATCGTGCAAATCTCATAGGCTTCCTGGCGTTGAACGCAACGTGGAACCATCTGGCAGACAGTCTGCGGCACCTGGCGCGTGACGCACCGGGCAACGCGTTGAGTCACTGTGTACGTCTCTTGACGTGGAACACAGTAGACTTCTCGTCGAACTTGCTGTTCTTGAACCATCCGGCAGGTCACGACAGGAACTTGGCGAACTTGCTGTTGAGCAACCACGCGGCAGGTCTTGTAGGGAATCCGGTCCACAACGGTTTCGCAAACCCAGCGGCAGGTTCGGTAAGGAACCTGGCGTTGCTGTGTTTCTGAAACCATTCGCGTGACTTGGTACGGAACCTGAGTCACCACGACATCAGGAACGCATCGAGTCACCTGACAGGGAATAGTCTCTTGAACCACTTCCGCCACATAACGGGTGCATTGAACCTGGCGTTGTACGGTCTGCGGGCAGTAGACCTGCTGGCAGGTCGTGAATCCAGGACACTGAACCATACATGTCCGGCAGCAACCGCAGGCGTCAACATAAGTCCGCGGCACACAGCATCCCGGATGGTAGACCTGCTGAGTCTGCCAGGCCGGAACGACTTCGGTCACGCATCGGGTGTCTACAACCGGTCGCATGACTGTGCGGCAACGCACTTGATTGACAGTTTCGACCACTTGACGCATGACAGTTTGGCGGCATTCACGTTGAAACGTTTCGACAACAGGTCGACACGTTGTGTAATTCACGGTCCGAACCTGGTCTTCCCACACAGCCCGCTGAACTGTGCGCGGTACTTCACGAACCTGATCATCCCAAACCGTCTGATAGGTCGTGTACGGGACTTCGCGCATCGAAGTTTCCTGGACCTGGCGACAGACGGTGTAAGGAACATCCCGTTCCCTGCGGTCCATGACAGTTCGGCATGCGGTGATCGGTTGATCTTCGTAAACCGTGTCATAAACTGTGCGATTGACAACACTCTCCTGACGTTCCCAAACCGTGTCGTTCACAGTGCGATAGCAAGTCTGTCGCTGCACCTGATACTGCGTGTAGCAGCATGATGTTGCACAGGCTTGTGGCGGACAGCTGTTGTAACAGCCTCCACCGCAATAGCGACGCGCGTGGGCCTCGGACGACATGCCCGAGAGTATCGCCACCACGGCGAGCATCCCAGCCCCCAAATGTCTCATATTCCCCTCTCCTCATAGCTGCGTGTTCATCGGTGCGATCAATGCCCAGACCCCCTGGCCATTCCCATCGATCCATCCCGAGACTTCCGTGTTTTCATCAGATCGATCACTTGCGCTTCAGTTTACTCAATCGATGTTTAATCCGACTGCGTGCCAGGATCAAAAAAACTCGGATCTCAAGACAATGATATCAA
>JAQGHT010000372.1 GCA_028291565.1 Planctomycetaceae bacterium
TTCCCGCTGAAAACCAGTCGGGCTACGAAGCCTCAAACGTCGTCACGTACTGTAAGGACCTGAATGTGCCGCTGCTCATCATTCACGGCACTGCCGACGACAACGTCTATTTTCTGCACTCGCTGAAAATGACTGAGGCTCTGTTTCGCGCAGGCAAAAAGTTCGAATTCCTGCCGCTTGCCGGCTTCACCCACATGGTTCCAGATCCCGTTGTCACGACCCGCCTGAATTCCCGCATCGCAGCATTTTTCAAGCAGCACCTTGGGGAACCTCGCAGTGTTTTAACGACTGAAAAGAAATAGAAGTATTTCACAGAACGAGAGCGCATTAACTTGAGGTGCGCGCAAGTGATTGGGCAAGAATTCATTCTTCCCTCGCCTTGGAATTCTTTGGCGAGAAAGCAGGGTCGGAGTTGAGCGGCTTCCACAGGGGCGCGACGCTATCGATATCCAAGGTGGATTTCGCGTCATTCGGATCAAGAAGTGACAGCAATGTCGTGCGTGGGACATCTTGTGGCAACAGTCTGACACAACCGTCAAACATGACAATTGGAAAACCGCCGTGAATGGGCGTCCCGAAATCGACAAACGGGTTGCCGGCGACTGGCTGCTTTTCCGAGCGACGTAATGGAAAGTCGCCATTCAAATACTCGACGCGGATTCCTCCTCCGAAAATCCATCCGTTACAACCAACACCCAGTAGGCTGTTGTCTAGCAACTCACGCGCAAGGATAATCATCATTGTCTTGGCTGGGGACGCAGGCATTGGTTGTGCGTCTTCGGTCGATTCATTTTGGAACGGAGTGCCAGGTCCGACAAAAATGTGAATTGCTGAAAGATGCCTCTGAAAAGTTCCTGGGAAGGACATAATATCGGGTGGCCCCTCCTGCAACTGATTTTCATTGGCAGAAGTATTGGAGGGTTGATTGAGGTCAAATCGCTGAAATAACTTTGATTCTCCCAAATAGGGGAGGATGCGGACCCGCCAACTGAGAGTCAAATAGTTCTTGCCTTGAAAAAGTCCCGTCGTTCCCGTGTTTGGCAGTCTTCCTCGCTCTTTGGCGTAGTCATTCATCGCCTTGTAGATCTTGCTGAGGCGGTCAGCATAAAGTGCCTGATTCCTCTGGTAATCGTTCTCGATCAATCGAGATTTGACGACTTCCGGAATGACTTTCATATCAGCAGGTTGAATCAACAGCGATAGAATGTCGTCCGGTACCAGTTTGATGTCCAGGTTTCTCACATGGCCACTGACGAATGTGCCCCATAATCGATCCCCGGTCAGTTGCTTAAGTGGCTTGCGCGGAGTTTGCGGATCGAATGCAAGTCCACCGGGACGGGTCCATTCAGTCGCTGTTTCAGGCCCGGCAACCACCATCAACAACGTATTCATCGTTCCATCCAGGATATCCCTGATTGCGCCTGGCCGTCCAGTACTGTTTTCGAAGAGCATTCCAGCTCCGGCAAACACGTGAAAACTGGTCTGTCCACTCTGTTGCGGAACAGGCATTTTGTACACATCCGGCATGCGGTCTACCAGCTTCTTGTTATGAGCGCTATCCGAAGACTCGTTCAGATGAAATTGCTGATAAAGTTCCAACAGCTTCGGATCGCCAAAGTGCGGAAGAATTTGAACTCGCCAGCTAAGCGGGAACGTGCCATCAGCTCGCTTTCCCATATCCGGAAAAGAATTGTGTGTATCATGAAACCGGTGCATTGCTTCAGAAATTTGTTTCATTTGCCTTGCAACAGGGTTCGAAGCAAACTCTGGTTCCGGTGCCAACTGACTGTTCCGACTGATGCCCGGCAACGCGGAGACAAGATAGTCCAAGGCGATTTTCTCCGTCGAATGACTTTCCGAGACGGATTTGGATGACGTGCTTGATTTCTTGACCTCAGGCTGAGGCGTGTTATTGGCCGGCGGCAGTTTGACGGTCGGACAGCCAATTGCCGCAAACACAACTACGGCAAGTAACATGGCACTTAACCGCACGTGGGTGAACATGCGAGACTCTCCAGGTAAGTCGTTGCGGGAGTTTTCGGAAGGATGAGCAAGATTAGGGAACGGGTTCGAGAATCGGCGGAGCAGGGGGTTTGCTTCGAGCCAGGAATCCGTTGGCAACAAACAGGACTGGTTCACCGAGTACAAGATTGAATACCTTTTCTGTACGGCCAGTCACTTTGATAGATTTCACGTCGACTGCCCGCAGTTTGTCCGCTTCACAAGTCTGAACCTTGTCCCCCGCCTGGAGTTCGCCGGCCGCTCGCAATCCGCCGGCTGCGAGAGACAGTGGTTGAGTCTCGGTTGTCACCAGTGTCGCGTCCTCCGTCTGGACTTCGAGGAGTCGATTCTTCGTGATGAAAACGGCCGCCACTTTCCCTACAGACTGCGTTCCATCCATGGCGAATGTGATCACTTGATCTCCCGCGCGCAAGATCTCGACGGCCTTGGTACCGCCCGGAATTTGGATGAGCGTGCCGGCGGGGAAACATCCGGGGTGACAGGGAAGCAGCGGCAAAGGAGCAGGGGCTTCTACCAGAACGGCGAACCGGCCTGTTCCGTCGGGACTCGACACCATGAAGTTCGCAGCTGACCAGTTGCCCTTTTTCACCGCCAGGTGCAATCTGCTGGAAATCTTCGGCCCCTTGATGGAATACAAATGCCATTCCTCTTCCGCCTCGACAGGTGGCGGACCAACTTGCCCCTCGATCATGAGCTTCTTTCGCTTGATGAGCTTCAGATTGCACTCCAGCTTCACGGGCACGGGGGTGGCGGTGGACTGTTCCGGCAAGCCAAATTCATTGACTGCATACGGAGTGATATCGAGGACGAGTGTCCCTTTGCCGGCACCTTTCTCGTCCAGCTGAGCAACCAGGTGGATCGATCGAACAAGAGGCTCCGCCTCGGCCATTCGCAGGCCGAGACCACCGATTCTTCCAGAGACATCGATTTCGATCTTCGGCGTTTCCGGGACTGGATCGGCGGCGACCAGCGCGACAAACACGAATACCAGGGCGATTCGAGATGCGTTCATCGTCAGGGATCCTCGTTCGAGGCTGCAAAAGACAGGCCGTCATTTTTAGACTGCCAGGCGAACCACGAAGTGGGCCATGAGTTAGATATACCATTCCGAATAGGCCATGTCATCCTGAAAATTGAGACCATGTGCGATCCCTCTCCCCTGAGATGTGACGATCGTTGACCGTGAACCGGTTGTCACGATCCGCCAGAATTCCCGTATCGCAGCAGCTTTCAAGCCGCAACTTCGCGAGCCAATCTCTGACGCGTCCCGAGGGTTCGGCATCGAAAATGGGTTAGTCCCACTAGATTTCAAATCCCACTTTGTGGTAGTGTGGGTTTGGATTCATTTGAAGGAGGTCCCGTGCATACAGAAATCCGAACTACTGACGCCAAAGCCCGTCTGGTCCTGCCCAAGTCATTCGCCAATGCCACAGTCATCATTGAGGAATTGAGCGACACAGAGTTGCGGGTCCGTCGGGCGAGGGTTGTTGCCGAGGACGACTTGCCATTCGTGGAAGAGTTAGCCTCTCCGCTTTCCGACCGTGACCGCGACCGATTCCTGGATCTGTTGGCCAGTCCAGCCGAGATGGCACCGGCGCTCAAGAAGGCGGCCGCCAGACACAAGGCACGTCGCGGGTGAATGGGCCATGAAAGACTGGACAGTCCAACCATTCGCGAGAGACCACGAACGCGCCAGCTTTTCGTGCGGGAGTCCAACGCTCGACGACTTCATTCGTACGCGGGTCAGTCAGTACGAGAAGCGAAGGCTGGGAAAGACTTTTGTCGCAATTCCCACTGGTGGCAAGCATGTCATTGGCTTCTACACACTTGCCGCCGGAGGGGTTGCCTTCGAACACCTGCCTTCCGAAGCCGCCCGTAAGTTACCGAAGCATCCAGTACCTGTCGTCCTTCTGGTTCGGTTGGCGGTCGATCAAACCGCTCAAGGTGGGGGACTGGGTGAAGGATTACTTCTCGACGCACTTCAGCGCACACTGGATCTGAGTTCTAGTTTGGGCATCCATGCTGTGGAAGTTGATGCACTGGATGACCGTGCGGCAGCATTTTACCGCAAGTACGGGTTTACCCCGCTTCTCGATGAACCGCTCCATCTTTATCTCCCCATTTCTACTGTTGAGGGACTGCTCAGATGAGTGATGGAGTGTCCCTCTCATCCAAATTCAAATGAAGAGAGTGATCTGGAACACTGATCTACGCCAATAATCACGGAAGAAGAACTCGAAATTGTCTATTTCACGTCAGGGTGTTCGCCGAAAAGTGTTTCAAAACGCTCGAGATTTCCAAGGAATCCGCCGGAATTCGTAAGCTTAACGCCATAAATCATGTCAGAAAATGTTTGGAAGCCAACAAAGTCCCAGATTCTTGAAGCCTCTGGAAAGTCCTTGCCTGACGTGATTGCTCCGGACTTAAAAGTCTTGTTCTGTGGAATTAACCCCAGCCTTTATTCTGCCGCAGTGGGACATCATTTCGCGAGACCAGGCAATCGATTTTGGCCAACGCTATTCACGGCCGGATTTACGGACCGATTGCTTTCGCCGTTCGAAGATCGACTTCTGTTGAACTTCGGCTGTGGCATCTCCAATGTCGTTGAGCGGCCCTCAACGAGTGCCGCGGAAGTGACCGTAAGCGAATTTGTTGCGGGGGCCGACTTGCTCAGGAAAAAAGTGGCACTTTATCGGCCAAAAGTGATCGCCGTGTTGGGAGTTGGAGCATTTCGCACGGCATTCCTGTGTCGGGACGCCGTGATCGGAAAACAAACTTTGAAAATCGGCGACGCCCAGATCTGGGTCTTGCCAAATCCGAGCGGATTGAATGCCCACTATGGGCGAGAGGAACTCGCTCGAATCTTTGAGGAAATGCGATTAGAAGTCTTCACGAATGTCTGAGGCCCCACGCTGTTTTGAGCGTCGGCTTACCAATCCAGACTGTAATTGATTCGCCGCATTTCAATCCTCAGTTGCCAGTAATCCTCCCTTGCGAGTATCTTGGCGCAAGCAGACTTGGGAAATAACAGATCTACCTGCAAAGAATCGCGCTCGTTTTCTCCAGAAGGATTTGAAACAGCTATGCAAACATCTCGACAGACATCGCGTCGTCAGTTTCTTCAAGGTATTACCGCCGCAGGAACCGCAAGCATCCTGTTACCGTCGTCCGACTGGGCGTTCGGGTATCAGTCGCCGAGTGAGCGTCCGATCTTTGCCACCATCGGCCTGCGCAATCAAGGCTGGGCGATCACCAGCAAATCGTTCGGCGTCGCCAATTTCGCCGCTTTGGCCGACGTCGACTCCAGCGTGCTGGCGGAAAACGTTGATAAGGTGGAGAAACATCAAAAAAAGAAGCCCGATGCCTACAAAGACTACCGCAAGATCCTGGACCGGAAAGACATCGACGCGGTGATGATCGCCACACCCGATCACTGGCATACGAAGATTGCGGTCGAGGCAATGCTGGCGGGTAAAGACGTCTATTGTGAAAAGCCGCTGACGTTGACGATTGATGAAGGCAAGCTGATCGAAAAAATCGTCAAGCAGACCGGTCGGGTCTTTCAGGTTGGCACGATGCAGCGAACCGAAATCGACCAGCGTTTTCTGAAGGCGATCGCCCTCATTCGAGATGGCCGCATTGGTACAGTGAAA
>JAQGHT010000373.1 GCA_028291565.1 Planctomycetaceae bacterium
AAACGTCGTTCAAGCCCGAGCCTTCACAGAAATGCTCGAAAAGACGCTCAAAGCCTACCACAACCGGGCGATTGCCACGCAAGAGATCATCGAAGAGCTGATCAAACTGGCCAAAGACATGCAAGCCGCCAACCGTCGCGGCGAGGACCTCGGTCTGAACGACGACGAAATCTGCTTCTACGACGCCCTGGCCGTCAACGAAAGCGCCGTCCGAGCCATGGGCAACGACGAGCTCAAAGTGATCGCCGCCGAACTCGTCACCAGCGTCAGACAAAGCGTCACCATCGACTGGACCGTCCGAGAAGCCGCCCGAGCCAAAATCCGAGTCATGGTCCGCCGAATCCTCAAAAAGCACGGCTACCCCCCCGACCTCCAGGAAGAAGCCACAAAACTAGTCCTGGAGCAGGCGGAAACGTTATGTGCCGATTGGGCGATGTGACACCATAGAATTCCGAAAAGGCCCCTCAGTCTGATCAACGAAAGTTTTGGAAATGGCACGAAAACCGAAAACGCCCGCCGATCAGAATTTGGCTGATGAGGCCGCAAAAGCTGGTCGCGATTGGCAGGAGTACGTGAATCAGCTGCTGTCAATTCATCACGATAATTTCGGTCAAATATATCAGCCCGTACCGGATCAAACTCAAGGAGATCATGGGCTTGAAGGCTTCGTCGATGAAACGGGCGACGGTTATCAGGCGTATTCAGGTGAGCTATCGAAATCGGCAAACGAACTCACCAAGCATCAGAAGAAAAAGATTAAAGACGATCTAGAAAAACTTGCGATATACGCAGACTGGTGGGCACCCCTGTTTGCTAACCGAAAAAGCAAATTGAAGAATTGGACGCTCGTTGTTCCGGAGTGCGTGAACCGCGAGGTGTTGCACTATGCGAGCGAACAGTCCGAATTGTTGCGACTCAAGAACCTCCCATTTATTTCGGATGGGTTCCGCGTGTATATTCGCACGCCAAAAGAATTTCCAGCGGCACGGGCGACTCTTTGTGATCCGGATCTCGCCAAGCAGCTAATCGTTATTCGCTCCGCCACTGATAAGCAGTTGACAGACCAAGAAGCTGGCGCACCTGATTTTCTTGGCAAAATCGACGAAAAGCTTCGCAAGCTTTCCCCAGAGGCCACGGCTTTCAATGTGATTCAGCAACGTAAGAAACGACTTCTTTCATACCTTCGCTGCGAAAATTACCTCACCGACTTGCTCGACAAGTTTCCAAGCCATAGAGATCAACTTGACGGATTTCTGGCACTGAAGGCTGAACAAATCGAAGCCAACGCATTTTCGGATGGACACACCCCGCGCGAGCGCTTTCGCGAAACCAAAGACGATCTTGAAAGTAGCTTTGAAACGATTGCGGTATTTGCCAATCCCACTCAACAATTGGTGCTACTCGAGGGGACAATTTCCAAATGGTTAGGTGAATGTACCCTCAACTTTGCGAGCTGAATGACCATGGATGCAGACGAGCAGTTACTCAATGCGAGATTCACTTTTCGGGTTCGTCCAATACCAGTACCAAGCAGCCTACGGCCTGTACGCAGGATATCCTTTCTAGTGCTGTTGTTCAATCAATGTTTTGGACATAAATCAACAATGCTGCAGCTTCAAGTCCTGAACTGGGCAATTCGAAATACTGAGAATCGCGCCCAATTCACTCGATTTCTTGAAGGACCGATTCTGCCGGGTGAGGTTGTCGTCCGATTCGACCCAAGTTTGACACGCGCAGTTGAGTTTGCATTGGCGGAAAATTTGATCGAGCCTGCAGCGGGAAAGGCAGAAAGCACCGACGTGCCTGCGGCATTGCCGCTTCAGCTAGCAGAAAAGGGCAAGGCGATGGTCGCGCGACTTAATAAATACGAGGATATTTTCGTCATCGAAAAGCAATTTCTTAATTCACTCGGTGGAAAACTAACGCGGAATACGATTGACGCACTTTTTCCCAAGGAGTAACGGCAGTGGGACTACGAATTCGCGTTCTTGACATTGAAGTCTTGACAATTGAAGGACCGTATGGTGTACGGTTGACCTTCGCTGACGGGCTCAACGTCATTCGTGCTGCAAATAGTCGCGGCAAGTCAACCTGTATGAATGCGATTCTTTTCGCACTGGGTCTGGAAGGGATGCTCGGCCCGTCCCACACGGTGCCGTTGCCTGCGGTAATGACAGATGAACTTCTGACCGATGACAATCGCACGCTTGAAGTGATATCGTCCAGAGTTCGATTGGAAATCGATAATGCAAAGGAAGCGACAATTGTCGTCGAAAGAAACGCAACAGGAAGCTCCGGTGATCGTCAAATCATTCGGGTGTATGATGGACCCAAGTTGACCCACACGGGCGACTTCTCGAAACCGACGTATTATCACGTTCGTATCAAACGTTCGTCTCAAGATCCCCTTGGCTTTCACTTCTTTCTTGCAACATTTCTCGACTTGGATTTACCGGAAGTTGCGACCGGCGATGGTACATCTCCGCTCTATCTTGAGTGCCTCGCCCCCTTTTTCTTTGTCGATCAGCTGAGTGGCTGGGATGCAGTGAAGTCCCGAATGCCGACGTATCTTGGAATCCTCGAAGTCGCGAAGCGTTCGTTTGAATTTGTACTTGGTTTAGATTTCCTGTTGGCGGAATCGAAGCGAAAAGAACTGACATCGCAGGTACTTCGACTAGAAGACGCATGGCGAAAAAAAGCCGATGCAATTGCTCGCGAGTTACAAGGCACAGGCACAGTCATCAAGGGAATTCCACGTTCGCCGGCGGAATGGACTTCAGACTCGACTTGCATTTTATGGGCCACTGATGGCAAGACATGGTCGCCACTTATTGATGCGTTACGGGAGGCGGAGACCAAGCGTCAAAAGCTGGAATCCAGGGTCATTCCCAGAGTGGAACAAATTTCCGAAGAAATTGTATTGCAACTTCAGGCAGCCGAAAACGAATTGGCTGCAGTGGAAAATCGACATGTCGTGATTCAGCGCGAGCTTCTCGAATTGGAATCTGAGTCGGTCGACCTCGACAAACGCCTCGACACAATTCGCGACAATCTTCGCGAATATGAAGATGAACAAAAAATTCGTGTGCGAAACGTTGCGAATGATCTCGACTTGACGCATGGGATTTGCCCCGCGTGCCACCGCCCAGTCAAGGATGCTTTGATTGATCAGAGTTCTCCCTCGAATCCAATGTCTTTTCAGGCCAATATTGCGTTTCTTCGTGATCAATTAAAAATGTTTGCCGAGATGCGAACAGAGACATTGAATGCATTAAGTTCGAAAAGGACGCAACGTGGGTCTTTAAAGTCGCGGCTAATCGAATGCTCAATGATGGTGCAAACGCTAAAACGAACACTTCGCCAAGATGCGGAGGCTCCGGCCGCATCGACAATACGTGCACAGATAATAACGGAACAGCACATTGCAAGTTTGCGAACTTTAGACGCACAGGTACCTGATTACAACGCGAGTCTGAACGCGATAGCAGCGACGCACGCTGAAGTCACTCGACTTTTGACTGAACTTGGAACCGCAAAGTTGACACAGAGTGATTATAGTAAGCTCAATGAATTCGGAAAAGTGTTTGTGGAGCAATTATACGATTATGAATTCGAGAGCTATAGGCGCTCTGAGATAGCAATTAGTAATGATTCCTATCAACCTGTGCACAACAACTTTCCAATCGGTTTGGTTTCTGCGAGTGACATGATTCGACTGGTTTGGGCGTACCTTCTTGGCTTGCTAGAGACTGCAAGGGCCCGCGAGACGAATCATCTCGGGCTGTTGATTTTTGATGAGCCTAAGCAACACAATGTCAAAGGTAATAGTTATGAGGCACTTCTAAGGAGAGCAGCCGACTCGGTCAAGTTCGGCCAACAAGTCATCATTGCAACAAGTCAATTTGACGATGATGCAACGAAGGCATTAGAGGGGAATCAAGTTCGCGTCACAGACTTTATCTCCAGAATTATTTCTAAAAGATAGACCACGTGTACTCATTCATGACTATGCCGACTGAAAGAAAGGGGAACGAAGAACAGGCATATTGATTCTGTGATCGACGGCTGCGATGAGAATGTGGAGCGGAACGCACTTGCCGTAAACTGGTGTTGCGTGGGCGGGTCATAAGAGGATAAGACACGCATGATAAATGGGTGTTTGGGCAAGAGTTTCGCTGCCCATCCGGGATCAGAGTTTGAACCTGATGCTCAGTGAAGTGGTGACTGCATCACAAATCGCTGTCAAGAATGACCCGATCCGGCCGCGGAACGTTGTTCGGCGCGAACGTCTACACCGACGTGCATCAGTAGGCACGGCGAGGGAGCGAAGCATCTTCAGTGGCAGGGGAGAATTGCCTGTTCGCCAAAGTGATCCGGCGTTGGGACCGGTGAGTTGAGATTCCCGTCCTGAGATGTTCTTCAGGTACCTGGTGCCACGCTGGTTCGAAAGTGCTCACAGATCATTAAGGGTCATGATCGGATGGTTAGGAAGATTCTTTTGGAGCTTCACATCCGCCGTGATCAAAGAACATCCCTCTTGGTCAGCCAGATGAGCATAGAGGCAGTCGTAGAACCCAATTCGTGCGGCAGAGGAAATCGCTATTGCTTGGGGTGTGAGAAGACCTGACATGACCATCTGAGGGGGAGTTGTCATCACATCAGACCAGAGAATACCTGCATCCCCAACGTCAATTCTCCCGGAGCGTTCTGCTCTGGTGAGGGCGTGGGCCACCTCTAGCTCGAAGACGTCTGGGGCGAGGAGTTCACGCAGACCCTTTTTGAATTCATCGCGGAGCTGAAGAGCTTTCGGAGAATCCGGCTCGTCCAAAACCCACTTGAGGGCGATGTTGCTGTCGAGAATGTCTCTCATTCGTCACGAACGGAACGGATTAGATCGACGGCAATTTCACGGACGCCGAACTTCTTGCGAAGTTTCTCCTGAACGCTACGCGACCGTTCCAGGACGCGTGCTGCGACTTCAGCGTCTAAGGGGCGACGAGCAGCCACAGCTTCAGCCACGGCTTGCATGTCGGTGAGAACGTCATTTTGTCGGTTGTCGATACTCATGGTGGTTTATTGTCGGAAGAAAATAGGGGAACGTCAATTGAAATCCATCAGAGGGAACAAAGGACAGGCATATTGAATCTGTGATCGACGGCGGAGATAAGAAGGTGGAGCGGAACGCACTTGCCGTAAACTGGGGTTGCGTGGGCGGGTCAGAAGAGTGGCTTATTGAGCAGACTTTGGGCGATCAGTGCGCACTGGCTGGATCGCTTTCGCCTAAATTGTGCTTGGGGAGAGTGCCATCGCGCAGGGGCCAGTATCGTAGTTCAGAGCGGCTGTCGCGAAAAGTTGATGGGAATTTGCAATCGTGTAAAGATGTCAGGAACGGCATCAGATACGGTGCGCTTGTGCCCGTACGTCGTCACCCTCTTTGAATCTCGACTTCAAAACCGATTCCAGGATGCAGCCCCATATGAAGCAGAAAGTCACAAACAAAAAACCGATCAGCATGACTGACATCAATGACGGCCCGCCGAGAGACCGTCCATTCGCTGGACCGAACTGAGGAACAGCTTGAATATTTTTCAGGCTAGTCAAGAAGCCCACGGCAGTGCAAAACAGGACGAGGGACCAACGAGGAATCTTGA
>JAQGHT010000392.1 GCA_028291565.1 Planctomycetaceae bacterium
CGGCCTCCACTTCGGCGAGCGCGTTCAGTGGTCCCGTCGTCGCCCCATCTTTGACCAATTGCCCCAGGACCTCATGAAACCATTGACCCAACACCGACGTCGTAGGTGTGCCAGTTCCCTGCTCACGTCCACCGAGATCCGCCCAATAGAGAGCGTCGCGAACCTGGCTGACAGTGATCTTGACTGGCATGAGCGTCGCCTCGCAGGGAATTCTTGGAAATACACTCGTCCGGGATAAAGCGTTTCAATCCTTTTGAGGCATCGTGGTCACGAGTCGAAACAGAACTTCAGGGGGACCGGAAAGCAAGCCAATCTGGTCGGGATATTTCTTGACGAGCTGCGTCAATTCTTCCCGCGTTCGTCCCAGGGCCTGAACTGCGGCTTCAACATTCAGCACGGGACGTTCGCCCAGTAAAGTATTCAAAGCTTCCAGATCATGAGCATCGGATTTCTGTGATTGAGTCTTGGCGTCTGGCTGGCCCACGACGCTGTCCGCCAGGTCGCGCAGACTGTCTGGAAGATGAGCCCGCAGCCAGTCCTCGAGTGTTTCCTGCGTGACGGCTTCTCCATGACACGACAGATCGCCCGATTTGGCATCCGACAGCAGAGCGCGAAGCGCGTCGAGTGCCGCCAGGACTTCCGGCACGGGCCAGGCAAATTCCGTCCGCGGGTCTTGTTCCAGTTCGTCCATCAACTTCTTCGCCACTTTGGCGGTCGTGGAGAGGGGCACTCGTTTGTCCCGGACGACCACAAGGCGCTGCAGCTTTTGCGTGCCCAGTTGCGATTTCAGGCGCTTCAAGACAGCAGCCAGGCTGGTCATATTGGACTGCGTGCAAATGCTGACTCCGCGAAGTTCGCCGTTGATCTCGTAGATGAGAGCCACATCCTGCAGCAATTCGTCGCGGGTCAGTTTCGCTTGCGGAGTGATCAACTTGATCAGCAATGGTAAACCATGCCGGACGATGTCTTCAGTCTTTTCGGGTGCACTTTGTCCGAGCTTTTCTTCGCAGGAATTATCCCATTTGTCATTCAGAAATTCCGTCACAACTGCGGCGCGTGCCGCAGCGACGGACAGACCAGTCGGAGTGGATTCTTCGTGGGCAGTCGTCGACGTTGAGGCGGTCTCCAATGGCAGTTCGCCATAACCGGCGCGTGTCACGACTTCGAATCGCTCGGCACAGTATCCCAGCAATTTTCGAGGAGTCACGAATCCCGCAGAGAACAGTTCCGAAAACTCGCGCGGATTGAGCGGCCAGGTTGGAGCGGCCGCATCTGGCTTGGGATTGGAATCGCCGATTTCATCCATCCGTGCGGTGATCAACTGCTCGGCCTGCAGGCGGCTCAGAGGTTCCAGTGATAACGCACCGACCGACGTCATCCGATCGTAATCCGCCTGACGGGCATGGTCCTTTAGTTCATTAAAGAAGGCCGATTGCACACACGAGACCACGAAGACATTGTTGGTCCCATCATGCAAAGTGCTCGTAACCTGCCCGAATGCGTAGAGCGCGTCGCGATCTCCTGGAAACAACTGCAAGGCTTCGACTTGATCGAAGCTAATCAGAATTGGCAGCGTGTCCCCCGCCAGACGACAGAGCATCAACACAACCTGCCTGGCCAACGATTCGCGTTCTTCGTCCGTCCCTTCGTCCTGCGAAAGATCCATCCGGGCAAGAGCGGCCTCGGGGAGCGAATCACCGGCCAGCCAGGCTCGTAAATCTCGCAAATGCCGACGAAACGCGATGTGCTCGAAGGCGACAGCCGTGTTGCGATCGAGATGCAGACTGTCGGCGATCTGATCCATCAATTCCTTCAAGCCGGCTGGAACCTCATCCAGCATGTATTCATACCAGCGTTCCAGATCTCCATTGGCAACTCGAATTTCGGCCAGGCGATGAAAAAGAATGCGTTCGAATTGCGAGCGAACTCCCGGAACGGGGCGAAACCAATCTTCGACCAACGTACGCCGTACGGTACGCCAGATCATGCGTGGACTGGTCTGCAAGCGAACCCAGACATACAACGAGTCTTCGCGATCTGTGTCGGGTGGAACTTGCGGTGTCAATCGCGCGCGAAGTCGCTTCAACAGGTGCGTCTTACCGCTTCCGGCTTCGCCATGAATCAAGAGCGACGCCGTTCGATGACCACGCCGAACACGTTCAATCCCGCGGAGACATTCCTGAAACACGTCGTCGTGAATCGAGTTGACGTCGACGCCCGTCGCTTCCCACGGGCTCGCCACGATACCTTCTCGAAACGGATTCACTTTGTTCCCTTTTTATCGCAAACAACTCTCGTTCAGACACATGGGGCGACGTTCCGGAGTGGGACGTTCCAAATTCCTTGTGAATCGACCAGCTAGTGCCGATCGCGTTCTCCTGGACATCATGCTTCGCTGCGCCGGATTGCCAGTCCGACATAATAGGTTCCTGCGCCGTCCGTGACGAGATCATCGCGCTCGTCCTGTGTCAAACTGGTGGGATAGTCGTGTCGATGTAACGAGAGTTTGCCCTGTCGCGCCAAGCCCAAAACGGCTGTGTCAAATCGCGATTTCTCAATTTGGGCCGCTCGGCGCAGTTCACGTGCTCCCACTAATGCTCCACGTTCCGCACCGGGTTCGAGTCGCTTCATCAAACCGATCACATCGAAATCGGTGGAATCCACCGCAGCGCTGTCATTTGGAAGTGCGCTGTCGCCGAACACGATGCCGGCGTCTTCGATGAGTTGCATTAATGTTTGTCGTAGCTCGGCGTTCGACACGTTTGCCGACAGCAACGTCGCAATGACCTTCGTCAATTGACTGCTGACATCTTTGAAATAGGGTCCCAACACCGGAGGCCGAGTGCCGAACAGAACGTGCTTGCCCCCGGGGACAGGTGGGTGTTGCCGGATGTCATTCTGATTGAGTAATTCTTGAAACAGACTTTCGAATTGCTCGGGCGTCAGGTCTTTCGCAACCTTTTTCAAATTCGCGACCGGTTGCGGCCCCTTGTCATTGAGTGATTGAATGATCGCCTGTCTGGCCGAGGCAATGAGATCGCGGTCCCAGAATCGCGTTGCACCATTCGGCTTCGCAGGTGGGAATGTGTGGAGCGATCCCTGGGCAGCCATCTCGATCAGCAGTGGCGCCAAATCACGTTCGGTGAATTTGGCAGAAGACTGGACTCGGCCCACCAGCTCTTTCGCAGTCAGGGGGCCTACAGCATGGGTGAAAGTCTGTCGAATGGCTTCGCGTCCCAGCTCTTTCAGATCCCGATTCCAAAAACGCGGCTT
>JAQGHT010000430.1 GCA_028291565.1 Planctomycetaceae bacterium
AGGTCAGCGCCTCAGGGACATTAAAGATCTCCCCACGACTCCTACGAACAATTAGCATGAGGATCCGTGATCGAACCCGCTAGTCAAACGTTGTTTCAACGCTGCGAATTGATCATACGAGGGACGATCGATAATAACCCACCGTTTTTAACGGTGGGCTTATCGAGTGCAATCAATTGGAAAGTCCCTTGGGGACGACAGAAAATGGATTCGGAATCAATGCAGAACAGTTTACGGAGAACACAGCGGATCTGTCGTCCCTGATGGGACTTTGCATTCTTCTCTTTCCTGATCCCACCGTTGAAACGGTGGGCTACTGTCGATTGTCCCTGACGGGACTGGCTGAAAAAGCCATAATAGCGCAACTTCAAAAGCGGCACCCTGCCCTGTTAGAATGAAACTCTCGTTTCCGACTCGACCACATCTCGGTCTTCCTAAGCAGGTGAAACTCATGACCCAGCTCATTGTTCTCCCATGCCTCGACTCCGGAGACATCGCGGCATGTCGGCGGCGGGAGTTGGATATTCCCCATGATGTTGCGGCCGAACTGGGATGGTCTGCGCTGAAAGCTATCCGCGAGGGAGCCTATGTCACACAGTCCGGCCAGAAGGTCGTCTGGCGTGATGCCGTGGACGCCGCGTGTGCCGCCAAGATCAGTATCTCGCCCGATGCGGTGCTGCCAACGCCGGAGCCAACTTCGTTCGCGCAGACAAGGCTTCAAGTCACCAATGAGACTACCCTCTGCGCGTCATTGCGGCTTATTGAGCAAGGGCTGCGACCATTGGCACTGAACTTCGCAAACGGAATTCATCCCGGAGGAGGCTTTCTGAGAGGCGCCACAGCTCAGGAAGAAGCACTCTGCCGCTCCACTGCGCTTTATGAAACACTTTTTGGCGATCCGATGTACAAAGCACATCGCAGACGGGAACAGTCAGATGCATCGGATTGGGCGATTTACTCTCCTGACGTTCCCGTCTTCCGCACGGATGACGGCACCGAGATTCCAAGTCCCTGGAGATTGAGCTTCATCACCTGCGCCGCACCGTATACTCCAGACATCGGTCAACCACAGGCCGGAGATCTATTACAAAAACGAATTCACCGGGTCCTGAACATCGCTCGAGCCTATGGATATTCAGCACTTGTTCTAGGCGCTTGGGGCTGCGGTGCTTTCCAGAATGATCCGCGTCGCACAGCAAAGGATTTTCGACAGGCGTTGGAATACGATTTTCACGGAGCATTTTCAGAGATCATTTTTGCGATTACGGACTGGTCTCCGGAAAGACGATTTCTGGGCCCCTTCCGCGACGAATTCAACCGCAACAGAGACCTTGAACAACTGAAGCCAGAGGTTGACTCGCCGTTACCAGACTGAGCGACTGTTGTGCTATACCTGATCTAGCCTGCTCTGTAAAATCATCGCAGACAGTTATTGTTTGTTGCTAGTTTTAGGATCCTTACTCACTATGTCGCACAAAAAATGGGGTTTGGTCGATCTGAATGGCAACACGGTTTTGCCGTTACACTATGATTTCGTCAACCAAGTATCCGAAAATGGTATTGTTGCTGTCCGCAACAGCGGCGTGGCGCATTACATTTATCTCGATGGGACGTCCGCAGTTCCAGGCGAATTTGACCGTGCACTCCCGTTCTATTGGGGGACTGCCGTGGTCCAACAAGATGGGCTGTACGGAGTAATCAACGAAGCTGGTGAGTGGATTGTTGAATGTCAATACGAACGGTTGTCCAGATTTAATAGTGATCTGGCGGCCGTCCGATTGAATGACAGATTTGGTTATATCAATCGGAAAGGTGAGGTCGTCGTACCGCTTGTTTACAAGGACGCTCAAGATATTCATGAGGGTTTGGGCTGGCTACAGGATTTAAATGGTAATTGGGGTTGCGTCGACACAGCAGGCAAAGTGCGAATACCATTCAAATACCAAGAAGTTGAAAGGTTCGGTGAATCTTTGGCGTTTGTGGTAGGAAGTGACCACACCGGCTTTATTAATTCTTCGGGAGAACTGGTCATTGAACCGCACGGATGGTCGCGGTCATATGGGGGGTTTTCCGAAAATGTGGCTTGTGTCATGGGAGTCCGCCGAGACGAATACAGTTGGGGATATAGCTACATTGATCATACTGGCCAATTCACAATAACAAAGAGGTTTAAAGAGGTGTATAACTTTTCCTGCGAACGGGCTATGATGCAGACAAAAAAACGGTGGGGGTATATAAACAAGCTGGGTAAAACCATCATTCCGGCGGTCTATGAGTTTGCCGACAATTTTAAATTCGATATTGGGGTTGTTAAATATAACGGGAAGATGGGGTGTATTGGTTTGGATGGAGAGACTGTATTTCCATTCGAATATGATCTTGTGTGGATCGCAAGAGAAGGATTGCTGCGAGTCGCAATTGAATCTTAATCAAATGCCGGTCGACGCTTTCTTTAACGGAGATTGCATCCGACCAGCCGTCCCAGAATCATGCAAGTTCATGCATGTTCATTTATCTCCAGGTTGTCTGTACCGGAGAGCCTTCTCTTGCTCGACACAGCCTTGCTCGTTGGATCGAGAAATCTCAATAACTCGTGCTTCCATTCCTGAGCATAGTCGATGCCGATCCGGGGAGTGGCAACAACCTGCGGACGGTCCGCTGGATCGTCGAAAAGGTGCAGCCGATCGTTCGTCAGAGCGACACCATTCTCCGCACGGGTGATCTGTAAATGACGAGCCAGCTTGCCTGGGCCGGAGAGATCGGCCGACCAGGCATCCAATGGTTCAGCCGCGCGGATGAGTACAGCCTGTGGATCATCGATCTCGCTGGCGACAATGTTAAACATCTCGTACATGCCGTATATCAAATAGACATACGCATGGCCAGCCGGTCCAAACATGACTTCTGTCCGCTTCGTCCGACCTTTCGATGCATGGGACGCGAGATCGTGTGAGCCGACGTACGCCTCGGTTTCGACAATCCGAGCGCGGAATACTTTTCTTCCGATCCGCCGAACAATGATTTTGCCGATCAGATCCTGCGCCAAATCAATGGCTGGCTTTGCATAAAACGGCTGTTCCAGTTTCATCAACGGACAACTCCGGGTGGATCCTGTCTCAAGCTGCCCTCGCATTCGTGTACTGCCACGCTATCGTTGGTCAGCCCACCGCAGCCGGTTGACGAGATCTGGAAGATTTTCTGCGATCAGGTCCGGCGGTGGACTCGCACGTTCGAAATCGTCACGAGTGGAAATCCCGGTCAGGACTCCCGCAGTCCACAGGCCAAGTTGGATGGCACCGGAAATGTCGGTGTCATATCGGTCGCCGACCATCAGCGTCTGGCCGGCCGTCACGTCCAACCGTGCGATTGCCTGCTCATACATGCCACGATTCGGTTTACCGATGACAATCGGTTGCTGACCGCTGGCCGTCGTCAGAAGAGCCAGAATACTGCCGGCCCCGGGCAGCGAACCTCGTTCACTGGGATAAGTCGCGTCGGAGTTCGTGCCGATAAACCTGGCACCGGCCCGAATGGCAAGCGTCACGTTGGCCAGCTCTTCGTAGGTCAGGTTGAAATTGATCCCCGCCACGGCGTACGTTGCCGCATGCGGATCAGTGGTCAATTCGAACCCATTCTGTTGCAGAGCAACCTTCAATCCATCCTGCCCGCTCACAATGACCGGTCCGCGCGGCCAGCCATGCTGAGTGACCTGCTCGGCCAGCCAGACGGCGGTTGCTTCGGCACTTCCCAATACCTGTTCCGGCCGGACATGAATGTCCATCTCGGCCAACCGCGCGACAAACTGTGCGGGCGTCTTACTGGCATTGTTCGTGACGAACAGAAACGCACGGCCAGTCGACGTTAAATAGTCGATCGCTTCCTGAACCCCCGGCAACGCTCGGGTACCGACGTAGATCACGCCGTCCATGTCAAACAAAACACCGCGCACGGCGCGCAATCCAATCAGGTCACGAGTCATAAACTCACTCATCCCAACAAAAACCGACGCCTTGGCGGGCGCTCGCCGCCGTGACACCTGTCACGAAACTGTCCGGTGAGCGGCCTCGATTCGCGACCCAGTGGGCGATTATACGCCGGTGGACAGGGGCGGGCAATCGAATGGTTCGTCGCGCAACGTTCTAGATTCCTGAAAGGAACCCAGTTCCAGACTACTCACCGACAGCCGTTTTTCAATTCTAGGGTCGGTCGATCCGATTTGCCTGAATGACGGCTTTCGGCAGATCGGCCTTCAACTTTCCAATAGCCTGAGAAGTGACAGCGGTGTTAAAGAAGGTCAACTCGCGCAGTTCGTTGTGCTGTCGAAAATGGGGGAGCGAGCTATCAGTAATCTTCTCGCCACCGAGTCGCAGTCGCTGTAGTTTCATCAGTTGTGCCAATTGGGTGACACCCTCGTCGGTCACCAGGGTTTCGGGGAGCAGCACGTGTTCCAGTGATTTCAGAGGTGCCAGCGCGGAGATTCCACGATCACCAATCTCCAGCTCCCGGGCGCTGATCAAAAGCAATTTCAGCGCTGTCAAATGTGACATCTGCTGCATCAGGTCATCATCGAGCGGCAGCACATGCGCCGTGTCAATATCTCCTGTGACCGTCCACCCGTTCGAGATCTCGAATTGCTCGAGAGCTTTCAACGCAGGAAGGTTCTCAAAAATGGAACGCAGAGTGGTCTGATCCACGCCACGCACCCATAGATTTTTCAGCCCGGTCAGACTTCCCTTCGCAACGGTTAAATTTTCCGCTCCTTCAATCATCATGTTTTGGATGGTGGGAAGGCCTGCAAGCCGACCTGCGCCTTTCGACGGTCCAGTGAGATTCAGGCTTTGGATCGACAGTGCACTAAGTACATTGCAACTTTCCTCGGTGAGCTGCCCCGCATCCAACGAAATCATTCTAAGGTGACGGAGTCCAGCCAAGGCTTTGAGTCCGTCGGCTGTAACAGCGGACCCTCCCAAAAACAGCACATCCAACTGCGGATGATCGGCGACGATCCGCCGCAATCCCGCATCGGTCACTGCCGTTTCCCCAACCCCCAAACTGATCATGTTCTTCAGCGATGAGAGATGCGCCAAGCCGGCGTCGGTCACATCTGTCGCTGTCAAACCGACCGCTTTCAGCGTCGATAGCGTGCCGATTGTCCGGACGCCCTGGTCCGAAATGTGAGCGCCAGTCAAACCCAAGACTGTGAGTTTCTTCAGACCAGATAGCGATTTCAACCCCTCGTCGCTGATTTCCGTTCGGCCTCCGAAACGCGACCCGTAAGGTCGAGACAAGTCAATTTGTTCCAGGTTTGGAGCGCCTGCAACGGCCCGCAAGACATCGTCCGTCAGTTGCATTCCCCAGACGTGCAGTTCCTTCAGTTGATTCATGCTCTCGAACTCGAGTTTAGTCACTCTGGTATTAGAGAGATTGTTGCCACCGCCGCGATTGTCGAACGAGGTGATCTTAGGCAGATTTTTGAGGCGAATCGTCTTGAGAGGCAAATGCGACCAGTTGACTTGTTTCCCCTGTGATTCGTCGTAGAAATTCACATTGAAAATAATGCGTTCCAGGTCGCGTAAATCCTCCAAGACGATCTCTTCAATGGTCGTGCCGCTGAACCAGATTTCCTTGAGCCCCTTGATGTATTTCAAGTCGCGCAGAGATTCGGCCTTGCCTCGCCAGCCGGCCTGAATCATGACTCGTTCGGTGCCATTCACTTCGCCATTGAGACCTGTGACATATCCGCCCAATGATCGAATCTCTTCAATGACATCCTCTTGGGTTCGCACGGTGGCGGTTGCCCCGGCAAGAAAGAAGGTTCCCAGACACGCCACCAGGACGACTGCCAGGGCCGGAACCCGCTTCGACCGTAGATCGAGCCGGCGCCTGTCGTCGAGCAAGCCACGGATGCGTGCCTCCAGCGGCCATCGTGGCTCCATCAGCCCCACGGTACACGACAGTCTATGGGGAACTGGCGCGGGCGAGGCCAACTGGACCAACATGCGTGCATAAGTGTGTTTTTCGACAGAGCGCAGCACATAGTTATCGCAGATCTCTTCGCGTGCTTGAGAAAGCTGCTGATTGAGTCTGGCGACCAGCGGATGCGGCCACCAGAGGATGTCCACGAGACGTTGAAACAACCCGATCAGCGTGTCCCGTCGAGCAATGTGCGCCAATTCGTGCAACAGGATGCTGCGTAACGACTCAGCACCCTCACCTGGTTGCATTCCTATCGGCAACACGATGACGGGTCGTGTAAACCCGACGACCATTGGAGAAGAGACGGTCGAAGACGTCAACAATCGAGGCCGCAGCCGCAGCTTGAGAAAGCCCATGGCATCAGTCAATGCGTCCTGCCAGCATTGTTCATCGCAGGCGTGAGCACTCTGCATGATTCGCCGAGCGAGCAGCAGTCCTCGCAAGAAGCTGACGGACCGGACCGTCACGCCGATCAGCCAGATGCTGATCAATAGCAAGGCGCATCGGGATAGAGCCAGTCCTACCTCGTTCTGTTCTGACGGGGCCATGGGATTCCAACTGGTCGCTACCGGCGCTGCGGAAGGAATGGCCGGGGCCGCTGAAGACGCTGGCGGTGTCGATTTGTGATGCAGTGGCACCACGGTATCCGTTTCGATAGTCCGTGGCCCGCTCGGAAGTCTGAATTCATTGAATCCAAATTGCGTTAAAGAATCACCAAAGTCAACGGTCTTTGCTTTTGTGGCGCTCATGATCCAAAGGGCCACCGGAACAATCGCGACCGCGAACAAGCCGGTCAATAAGACCGAGTGCCGAATTGCGGCTCCAGACCGCTTCAGGCCGGCAACGACGAGTAACGCAGCCAGCGCCCACAGGGTGACCTGCAACACGACTGCAATCAGATACGGGAAGAACTGGCCGGACGGGCTAAGGACGTCGATGGGATTCATCAGTTACCTTTTCTTTTTGGCAGATTCGTCGATCAATTGGCGGATGCGTTCTGCTTCTACCTTCGAGAGGGGACGCTCTTCTAACAACGTCATCACGAGACCTTCGACGGAGCCCTCAAAGGCATTGTCGATCAGTTCGCGTACCATACCGCCCAGCGACGCCTGACGTTCGATGGCGGCGGAATATCGAAATGCGTTGGCCACGGGGCGATGTTTCAGCCATCCTTTTTCTTCCAGGCGCACCATCGTCGTCTGGACGGTATTGCGAGCGATGCTTCGCTTGGCCGAGATCAGCTCCAAAACTTCGCCCACCGTCACTTCGCCGCGATCCCAGACGATTTGCATGATCTCCCATTGCAACGACGAATTCGCGGGTCGGTTTTCCTTAGCCATGTCATCGCCTTTACTCGTGGTGCCTACATCTACAGGCATTATGCCTACATGCGTAGGCATTGTCAAGAGTTGATCGAAAATCGACTCGAAGACACCGATCAAACCGGCAAGACGACCGGAACTCCCAAAGTGAGCGCACTATTAAGTACCGGGTTGTCAAATTGAGGCTTCTTCGACATCAGACTTTTGATATGCTCGTAGCTGTAGGACGGACACTCCTGTCCGTCTGGCGCGATGTTGGACAGGGAGTGCAAGTCCTGCAAATGGTTCCGATACTGATTGATTCGCCAGTCCTGACAGTGATCGATTCAACCGGGTTTCTCACTCACTGGTGAATAATCCGCGACTTGAACCTTTAGGGTCGCCAGATATGGTTGTTTTGAGGACAGTTCCCGAGATCAGATTTCGTCCATTCTCTACAGAAGAGGTATTTCCGTGTGGCGCAGCTTGATTCTGGCGGCGGGCTTGATTGCGTGCCTGATTCCGACCGGTACGTTGGCTCAGGAGAATTTAAAGAGCGTGACTGTCGAGATCTATCTGCCGGAGAGCGCGCAACTGTTTATTGAGGGGCAGGAGATGAAGTCTAAGGGATCCAAGAGACTCTTCGTGTCGCCACCGCTGCCGCCAGGCAAGTATGCCTACACGATCAAGATGATCAATCCCGATTCCGACGGACCGCGAACGGTCACTCACCAAATCGAAGTTCAGCCGGGAGACTTCGAATCAATCGACCTGCGCGCGCCCGACAAGCGGCCCATTACTGACGTCGAATATGAGCCAACGCCACAGAAAGTGGTCGATGCGCTGCTGCGACTCGGCAAAGTCACCAGAAAAGACGTCATCTGGGACCTCGGATGCGGCGACGGACGCATCCCGGTAACCGCGGCCAAAGTGTACGGCTGCACGGCGTATGGTGTTGACATCGACCCGGAACGCGTCAAAGACTCTCTCTCGAGCGTACGCAAGCAGGGTGTCGGGCAGCTGGTCACGATTGAACAACGCGACATCTTCACGCTGGACTTGAGCAAAGGGCCGACGGTCGTCACGCTCTATCTGCTGCCGCACCTCAACGCCAAATTGTTGCCACAACTCCGCAAGCTGCCACCGGGCGCGCGCGTCATATCCGTCGCACACCGGATGGCCGACATCAAGCCGGACGAACAGATCGTGGTCGAAACTGAGCTGGGTGATTTCGACGTTTATTTATGGAAGGCAGAGACTCTCCGTGGCAATTGACCCCTGTTTGAAACAGGAACTCGACCTCAGTTTTGTCGGGTTCGTCCGCGTGCGGGGTGCCCGCGAACACAATCTCAAAAATGTCGATCTGATCATTCCTCGCCAGGCACTCGTCGTCTTCACCGGAATCTCGGGATCTGGAAAGTCATCATTGGCGTTTGGAACGCTGTATGCCGAAGCCCAGCGTCGGTTTCTAGAATCTGTGGCTCCCTATGCCCGTCGTTTGTTTCATCAAATGGGCGTTCCGGAAGTCGATGAGATTGACGGCTTGCCCCCTGCGGTCGCGTTGCAACAGCAACGTGGTTCACCAACGACGCGTTCCTCAGTGGGAAGTGTCACCACCTTGTCGAATCTGCTGCGGATGCTGTATTCGCGGGCGGGTGAATACCCTGACGGCCAGGCGCATCTCGACGCAGAATCGTTTTCGGCCAACACACCGTCCGGAGCCTGCCCCGCCTGCCATGGATTGGGCCAGGTCTACGATGCGACCGAACGTTCGATGGTCCCTGATGAGTCGCTGACAATTCGAGAACGGGCCATTGCGGCGTGGCCACCGGCCTGGCACGGTCAAAACCTGCGCGACATCATTACCACGCTGGGCTATGACATTGATCGTCCTTGGCGCGAATTGTCCAGGAAAGATCGCGATTGGCTGCTGTTCACTGAAGATCAGCCAACGGTCCCAGTCTATGCGGGACTCAATATCGACGAAGTTCGCATCGCCTTAAAACGCAAGCTGGAACCGAGCTACCAGGGAACTTTCACCAGTGCGCGGCGTTATGTCTTGCAGACATTCGCCACTTCGGAAAGCGCAACGATGAAAAAGCGGGTCTCGCGCTACCTGGTCAGCAGTGACTGTCCGCTGTGCCATGGCAAGCGACTCCGGACCGAGGCCTTGTCCATCACGTTTGCTGGCTTAGACATTGCCGAGATGTCGCGAGTGCCTTTGAAACAGTTGGGACAATTCCTGCGCCCTTATGCGAATGCCACGGCAGCCGGATGGAAGAAATTGGTGGAACGCCATCCCGAGAAAGCCGTCGTCACACAACGCATCACTGAAGACTTTCTAGCGCGACTCGCGGTCGTACTCGATTTGGGACTGGGCTACCTGTCATTGGAGCGAAGCACCCCGACGCTGTCACCCGGAGAACTCCAGCGTCTGCGTCTGGCAACTCAGGTGCGTTCAAACCTGTTCGGTGTCGTATATGTCCTCGACGAACCGTCTGCGGGACTGCATCCGGCTGACACGGAAGCTCTGCTGACTGCACTTCAAGGACTCAAAGTGGCAGGCAACTCGCTGTTTGTTGTTGAGCACGATCTGGATGTCATTCGGCACGCGGACTGGATCGTGGACGTTGGACCGGACGCCGGTGAATTGGGAGGTCGAATTCTCTACAGCGGACCTCCGTTGGGATTGAACGAAGTTCAGGAATCTCACACGCGGAAGTACCTGTTCGACGCAGATATGATCCGACATGGCATACCGAGAAAACCTCGCAATTGGCTACGCTTGACCGGCGTGACACGCAACAATGTTCAGAATCTGGACGTTGCCTTTCCGCTGGGGGTGCTGACGACGGTCACAGGAGTTTCGGGTTCCGGGAAATCGACATTAGTCAGTCAAGTCCTGGTGGAATTAGTCGCGGCCCTCCTTGGACAATCGATTCCAGCAGAGAACGAAGAGGCCGACGAACCAAATATGACGGAGGTCCAAAACACCGCCGGGCAAATTTCTGACGGTGCTGAATTGATTAAACGACTGGTCGTCGTCGATCAAAAGCCCATCGGACGAACCCCGAGGTCCAATCTGGCCACTTACACGGGGTTGTTCGATCACGTTCGAAAGTTGTTTGCACAGACTCCCACTGCGATCGCCAGACGATACGACGCCGGGAGTTTCTCATTCAATGTCGCCAAAGGCCGATGCGAAACATGCCAGGGCGAGGGATTCGTGTTCGTCGAGTTGCTGTTTCTACCCAGCGTCTATGCCCCCTGCCCTCAGTGCCATGGGGCTCGATATAACCCTGAGACGCTGGAGATCAAATTGCGAGACAAGTCCATTGCCGATGTCCTGGGCATGACGGTCGAAACGGCGTGCGAATTCTTCGCCAATGATC
>JAQGHT010000437.1 GCA_028291565.1 Planctomycetaceae bacterium
CAAGCGACTATCCCGAGTAGGAACGCATTAACCCCGATAAACACCCCGACGCGCATCCTGCTTCTGGGTGCTGGCTCTTCATTGGGTTTCTCGGGATCCGCCGCCATTTTTCTAGAGTCGACGACCACAGCGGCAGCCGGAATTTCAAAGCTTGACTTCTCAAGATATTCCTCGTCCGACAGAATCTTCGCCTCAACGATTGTACTGTCGAAATCCGCGAAACTCATCACAGTAATACCGTTCCGTGAGGTAGAAGACTTGACAGTTCCCTGTTGTGCAATACAAGGAATTCCGCCCGGACTTCGCTCTCCTGATGTCTGTACCTTCACTGTGGCATCGGAGCCATCGTCAGTTTTGGCGGCGAGCACAAATTCACGGAGGATCAAGTTCCTATCCAGAGTTCCTCGAACAACAAATCCATTCAACCAGGACAGGTCGGCCGCCCCGACGAACACAATCGATTTTCCATCTGAACTGACATTGGAAATCCTGGTCAACTTATTTCCCAAGCCAATTCCAATCGAAAACTGAAGAAACTCCCAATGATGTCCGAGTTGTTGAGGTGCATCAACCGCCATCGGTGGACGGCAAGCCGGCCGGCCACGGGTGAGCGGTTGTTACGGCGCTTGAGGATCTGGCGGTGCTGCCGGAGTGGATGTTCAAATCCACAGAGATTCCTTTTCCATGTTGCATCGGCACAGTTGTGAAGGTAGCTTAGCGACATGCCGCGCGGCTACGACAGATTCAGGATTCGATTTAGACAGAAAATCTCTGTCTAATAGGCGTTAGCCGCTGCGAGGTACTCGTCGACAAGCGACAATCCAGCGGAACGCCCAACTCGGAGTAATCTCGCATGGGACTGCTCACCTTCAGCCTCAACGTCACCCTGGACGGCTGCGTCGACCACCAGGAGGGAATCGCCGACGACGAGACACACGCTTTCTTCACCCGCCTGATGGACGAGGGCGGGGCGATGCTGTGGGGCCGCGTCACCTACGAGATGATGGAGGGCTACTGGCCGGCGGTCGCTCGCGGCGAAGAGGAGGCGCCGCCGGCGTTGCGCGAGTGGGCGGTCAAGCTGGAAGCCAAACCGAAGTACGTGGTGTCGTCGACGCGAACGGACTTCCCGTGGACCAACAGCCACCACATCACCGGCGACTTGCGCACGAGCGTGCAGAAACTCAAGGATGCGACCCCTGCCGGCGTGCTCCTCGGTAGCGGCAAGCTCGCGACCGAGCTGGACCGGCTGGATCTGATCGACGAGTACGTGTTCCTCCTCCACCCCAGGATCGCCGGTCACGGCCCGACCCTTTATCAGAGCGGGCTACCCAGCACGCGACGGCTCGAACTGGTCTCGTCGACGCCGCTTCGCAACGGCGCAGTCGCTATGCACTACCGGTCCTTGCGCGGCTAATAAATTCTCTGTTTGAGAAGCCCGGTGGTTCGAGAAGAGCTCTCTGATTGGGATTTGGTACGGGGTGCCGAGGTCCGTACCGGCATCCTCGAGCCAGCAAACTCTGTCTTATTTCACACGCGGTCTCTTCAGACACAATCCCTCCGAGCATCACAACACGCAACGAGCGGCCCGCAAAATTGCTGTTTACGTCGTTGAAAAAACTCGTGACACCACGTGCTCGGCACGATAAGATGGCCCTTGACCAGTGACTTAGCTCGGATTGAATGCGCATAGGGCGTCCACCAAAGCCACAAACCGGAAAAGTTCAACGTACGATCTATCCGTTTGCTTCAGGGCAGACGGATAGATCGCAATTCGTTATTGCCATCAAGGTCCTTCCATGCGATGCGTTAAAATCTCCACCTCCGACGACCGCATGGATTGCCGCGACATGTTCTACGCCCCGATCAACCCTCTCCCTCGCGAATGTCCGAAGTGCGGTTTCCCGGATCTCGACCACGTTCCCCAGCCATACTCTCTCGTGAAGAGCCGCACGATGAGTCCGAACGAGCTGGCCGGGGCGGAGAATGGCAACTTCTTTATCCGAGAACGTGTACGGCGAGTTCTCGACATTCTTGCCCAGGGCCAGTGTACGTACTACCCGACGAGCTATAAAGGTACATCCGAAAAAACACCATGGCTCCTTGCGGTTCCTATCCATCAGGTTGTCACCGCCAAAGTCAACCCATCGATCCCGCGCTGCGCGGCATGTGGCGAACCGCGTTCAGCGCATCCCGGCACACAATGGAGCGAGTCTCTTTTCGGCAGGCCACCGCGCGATCAACCGCGCGGTGAAGGGTGGAGCTCCGACTCGGATTATGACCTCTTGAAATCCTCGACGTGGGGTTCGTCCGAGCAAGGGTGGGACCAGTGGATCTCGCGGGATCTCTTCATGTCGGTTCGCCTGCTTCATCTTCTCAAGAAGATGAAAGTCAAGGGATTCCATGAGGCGACTTGCCAGAAGCCTATTTCGCCGGACAAGAACGAGTCCGCATGGATCAACGAGAAGCTTCAGATGCTTGAACTGGCCGGCATTCCTTTCCACGCTGACGGCACGTTGTCGGATCAAGATGCCAAATGGTTGCGCGGCTACATTAAGACTCACTCCCGGGAAGTGAAATCGCAGTGTGACATCAAGGCGATTGAGCGACGTTTCAAGGCAAAGCTCCCAAAGTCTTATCTCGATTTCGTCGGTGCCGTTGGTCCAACGTCGTTCGAAAATGTCGATGAGCAAGAAGGTTTTACGGCCTCGATCCTAACTCCCGACGAACTTGAAATTGAAGCGGGGTACGCCGAATTTGAAGACGAAGAATCCAAGGCAATCAATGGACTTATGTTTGCGACCACTGGTCACGGGGATTGCTTCTGTTTCGACATTCAAAAGGGAAAGAAGGAATTTGCCGTCGTCCTCTACAAGCATGAAGGCAACTTCTTCGAGCCCTACGCCGACAACTTCGCGGCGTGCATCAAACGGTTTGCCGGCGGGAGTGATGGCTAACAAGTCGCTCTACTTGAGCGGGACCGCATTCCGGTTTCTCTCGTCAAGTAGTCGTTGCAACTGCCCCGCCAAGTTAGCTTGTGGGTTAGGCTCTGACACTTCAAACCAATGATCCCAATTTCCGGAACGCATTAGTGTGGGAGAGGATGCGTCGTATGAAGCTCACTCTAAGGCGAATTTGTAGCACTGTGCTATTTACGGTTGCGTTGCAAATCATCGGTTGCAACCGCGTGGATCCAAATAAACCGGTGCGCACAAATCGAAAACTCACTCCTGAATCGTTAAAAGAATCGACCACATGTGTTCAGAAGATTTATCCTGAATACCAAGCGGGTACAATTATTGGCCAGTCCGCCAGCAAATATCAAGACTGTTTGGACAAGTCATTATATGTCGACAGGTATCACTCCAAAACCGTATACTTACTAGAGTTCCATGGGGAACTCCCTCCGACGGTAGAGTCAGCCGGAGTAATGTCGATCTCGGTTGATCACTCAACAGGGAAAGTGACGGAAGTCACAATTGCTGAAGCCGATTTTTGAACTCTCAGCAATAACCCATTTCGTAATCTGATTCAATTCTTTGGCCTGACATCTAAATGGCCCTACTCTGTCAAGAGAGCGCACGTTGCGTGCAGAGGGGTTTTGGAGAAAGTTTCCTCACACATTTCGTTGATAGAGTTCCTACCAGGTTCAGGTTGCGTTTCGCTGCGGTGTGCTTCTGCAAACGGCGTCTTTCTGCCCGGATGGCTCTGGTGCGACGCAACAAACATCGATTGAGGGTTCGGCCAACGTGACCTTGCGATCAACGTGGCTGTCCGAACAGAACGATGCACTGAAGCGTGCACGTCGCTGAGGTGTTTCAGCCGGTACGCGAGTTGCCGGCGGCAGCAGCGAGGGGCCTTCAGGCTCTATTAAAAAACTCGCGACACCACGTGCTCAGTACGATAAGATGGCCATTGAACAGTGACGTGGCTCGGATTGAATTCGCATCGGGGCGTCCACCAAAACCACAAACCGGAAAAATTCAACGCACGATCTATTCGTCTGCTTCCTGGCAGACGGATAGATCGCAATTCGTTTAGGCAGTGAAGATCGGAGCAGCTTATGAAAGCCGGAATATCGCTTCGGCGAAAAGTTCGACTGGTCGCAATAGGGGCAATGTTGACTGCGGCCTCGCTTCTCTTGGTTTGTCTCTACGGCCATTCGATTCATCAATTTGAATCGCCGGGGGGGCCGGTGGAACAGTGGATCAAAAAAGGCTGCGACCTTCGCCGTCTTAACCAGGAGGAGGACGGTGGAGTCTATACACGTGACGAATACAAATCTAAGCGACAGCGACTTGTGCAAGAAGAAGATGCCATTGTGTCTCACAACGACTTTCCTGGAGACATGGCTCAGGTGGCGCGTTACGAAAAGGCACGGTACACCTCTCCAGCTTGGGTCTTCCCGTTGTGGATCGCCTTCGCAGTTTCGCTGATGACCGCCATCGGAGCCATATCCTGGCTTGAGGGCGCTTCGTTTGGTGCGATTGATCCCGGCCCCGCCACGGAAGAATTGTCCTGACTAGTCTAAGTGCGACATGGAGGGCAATACGATCACTTTTCTCGACTTGCGTGATTCAAGTCAGGAAGAAATGAAACGGCACTGGTTCAAGTATCTGTACGCAATCGGGCAAGTGGTGCCTAACAAATTAGGAATTTGACACCGCGATAGCCGATAGCCGGGGTCAAACTCGCTGTTTAAGAAGCCCGGTGGTTCGAGAAGAGCTCTCTGATAGGGATTGGGTACGGGATGCCGAGGTCCGTACCGGGATCGTCGAGCCAGCAAACTCTGTCTCATTCCACACCCGGTCTCTTCTGGCACAATCCCTCTGAGCATCACAACACGAAACGAGCGGCACTCAAAATTGCGGCTTACGTCGTTGAAAAAACTCGTGACACCATTTGCTCGGCACGATAAGATGGGCATTGACCAGTGACGTGGCTCGGATTGAATTCCCATAGGGCGTCCACCAAAGCCACCAAGCCGAAAAGTTCAACGCACGATCTATCCGTCTGCTTCTATGCAGACGGATAGATCGCATTTCGTTTCAGGCGGGTAAAGGGCTTTTGTCAGATGCGAACTGTGGCCTTGACTGCGTGCTGTTTCCTCACACTCTTGGCGGTTTCTTGTTCAGCTCCGCCTCCAACACTTCCTCCCACCTCCACACCCACCTCCACACCCACCTCCACACCCACCTCCACTGCCACTCCCACAGCAGCTACAGAATCGAAGTCTTCAACAAAAAATCAACCCCGGCAGGTGAGTCTCGAAGACCCAGGCTCCTCCCAGCGCGGCGCTCCCGGCGTGAACAGAAGCTTTCACCGCGTCGGGGCGGGTGAGCTGGATGAATCCGGCTGGTGCCACGCCGCTTCGACTACAGGCGGATTCTCGGTTTCGCTGCCAAACGTGTTCAACGATTTTACGATGACTCCGAAAGCGGAGGACGGAGTTGAGATCAAGATCTCCGTCGTAGGGACACTGAATAAGAATCAGGTCAAATTTTCCGCAGTGGGTACGAGCCGACCTGACGGTAAGTTTAAGGTCGATCCTCTCAAGGCGTTGCCGGACCAGTTCGAAAAGCGCGGAGAATTGAAAGAGAAGCACGTCATCTCTTTGGGGCGGATGGAGGGTATTGAGTTTCGGTATACCGGCGGTTCTTCGTCAGGCGTAATTCGGCTCTACAAAGCTCCAACAATGCTCTACCAGTTGATTGTCGAAGCGCCGAATTCGATCAAGCCGGCAGATATCGAGGCGGACGCAAAACGATTCCTGGATTCCTTCGCCGTCGAGGAGAAGGCTCAGCAGTAGCAAATTAGAGTCACAGGGTTGCCCAAGGTTGGGAGCAACCCGCGGACTCACACAGGTTCTCTGAACCAGCGTGAACGGAGCGAGTCAGAGGTTTGTCATCGCGGCCGGGTGCCTCGCTACGCCGTTAACCCTTTTCAATCGCCGACAAAATGCGGATTTAGCCACAGATCCACACGGATGAAACACAGATTTTTTCAATACGTCGGGAACCGAAGCGAGTAGGAAAATCGATTTGATTTGAACCATGTGACGCCCCCCAGCAATGCTGCAGCCAATTCCAGATTGATCGTTCTACATCGAAAGTTGATTGACGGGACGGAGCGTGTGACGGACAGGAATGTCCATCCTACTTCACCGAAATCTTGTATGAAGATCTGTGTTTCATCTGTGTGAATCTGTGGCTAAAACTTCTTCTTCCGCTGACGTTGCAAAAGGGTTAACGGCGTATGGTGCCACCAGCTTTGCCTCAATTTGCATTGCGGTGAGAAGTCTTACTATCCATCACGAAAGTCGGAAATGGCCTGAATTCCGGCGGGGGTGGCACTGCTTTTGACTTCTCAAACACGAAAGATGTGCCATTGCTGCTGGTCGTTGCGGTTGACTTGTCGAGTTTTCCGGCCAGCGTCACCGACCCTCAGCAGTGCATTTGACGGGCACGAGAAGGAGACCAATGTTCGCTGCGATTCTGGATGGTTGCACCTTGCAAGAGCCGGCAAAACCGTTGATTTAAATAGATGATTTGATTTTCTGAAAAATATTCTCCACTCTTAACGCGAGGCGTCCCAGCGGCTTATGGCAAATGACGCCCTGATCCTTCGAAAATGTCGCAAGTTTCTGCGTTTTTTCTATTGCCATCTATAAATAGCTGTACGTAGAATATATTAGTGAGGATTGCGATGGTCCACAAGGTGCCTGAATAATCCGCCTGGCACGCACCTTTTATGCAGAGATTACGAAATCGGATTTGGCAGCGAATAACGATTGGTCCAGGACATCGCGAGGATGCTCGGACAAGTCTCGCCAATTGGTGACAAACTTAGCACATCAATTACTGTCGCCAATTGCCAACTCAGGACGTGGTCATTTATCATTTGGTAACACTTTAGCGGAATGGCGTGATTCAAGCCGGGCACCCGAAGGGTCGCGATGGAATCGGGCTTTTGCACTACGTTTCCCTGAAAGTCTCCAATGTCATAAACAGCGTAGTGCAAAAGCCCGGTAACCACCGAGGTGAACTCGGTGGGGAATGATCAGCCTTTTTGAATCCTTCGCCATTCGGCTAAAGTGATAAGTCATTTGTGAAATGTCCTTTCTCCCCAAATGGCAAATGACAATAATCGCAAGGGTTTCATGATCGACGAGTCCGACAGTAAGGACCGGGGAATCAATAACTGTCTGAACAATCCTAGCCCCGGAGGCGCAACTTGACGGGAACGGCTGCGACTCAATGAGGAGTGTCGCCCCTCCGGGGCTGGATTTCTGTCATCATCCATTTCCTGGGGCTGACGCCCTCATTATACCCCACTTCTTTTTTCGGCCTTTTTGAATACTTGGAATGCATCTGCGTAGGCTTCCATCTTTCGGATACCTCTCCAGATGGTCGTGGAACCTGGTGGCCCTTGAGTTTTCTTG
>JAQGHT010000459.1 GCA_028291565.1 Planctomycetaceae bacterium
GTGGAAACAAGGTCTACGACTCTGGCACCCGCGAGCATCTACGCGGCGTGTTGCCAATCGATCCTGGTATTTACCAGCTCTATGTGCTTTTCGCAAACTTCACTTCCATGCAATTGCGACTACGCGAGACATCTGGATCGGAAGCGTGTCACGTTCTTATGTACGGACGGCCGAACGATGGTGACGCCATACCCGATTTACAGACACTGATGACGTTCGATCATTATCGTATCATCATGTGGCGCCTTCAGGACAAGGTGATCAAGCGCCACAACGAGGGAAGCTAACAAGTGGTCTAATGCGATGTGCGTGCGGCGAATCATTTTCTGATTTCCAACGTCATTAGACTTCCATCAAGTCCTGAAATGGAAGAAATATTGGTAGAAAAATGAAATACGGAATATGTGTGCCGTTCGCGCGGTGGATATTGTTCTACTTGTCTTGACGTGATCAGAGTTGGTGGAAGTTACAACTTCGGACACATGCTGATTCACCGGTTCTATTGCTCTAGTCGAGAGGCTCATGGCTTTGCCATGGGGTCGAGCTTTTTTAGGACTAAGTTTGCCGCTTTTCGAACGGATCTATGTCGGTTGTATCGAAGTTCTTTGAGCAGCGGAATCGCCGCCGCTGCCGGTTCGCCAATCCGCCCGATTGCCGCAACTGCGTAATGTTTGTCCCACGAGTCCCCGCTGATTTCTTTCAAAAGTTGTGGTATGGCCAGTGGATGGCGATTGATGTTCCACAGCGCTTCAGCCGCGGCAGCGCGCAGCGCATCATGTTTGTCGCCGAATAGCTCAACAAGATCCGGAACTGCGTCGCTGGCCAAGCTGCCCATCTTGCCAAGCGACTGAGCTGCGGTTTGCTGAAAGTGCGAGTGATCGACTTTCAACATTTTTCTCAAGCCTGGAATCGTGTCTCTTGCCTCGGATCCCATTTCGCCGATCACTTCGGCGGCCCACATCGGGCCAAACCCATCCCCCTTTTCCAAAACCTGATTCAAGACAGGCAGCGCTTCCTTCGAGTCGCGCCCGATTTTCCAAACGGCTTCCGCAGCGGCGACTCGGGCGCCAGAATCCGAATCGTTTAGTAATTGCTGCAGAATGGGCTGAGCCGAGACGGCTTTCGGGCCCTTTGCTGCCAGGCCCATCGCCGCGAATCGTCGGACGAGAGGAAAAGACGATTTGAGAGCGTTTGTCAGCGCAGGTATGCCTAACTTGCCATCAGCGTCAATGCGTCCGATTGCTTCCGCGGCATTCCATCTGACTTTGACATCTTCGTCGTGTTGCAACAGCTCGATCAATTCCGGAACTGCCGTCGCCGCCGCGGGGCCCAATTCTTCCAATTTGCTGATGGTTGTAAACCGGACATAGCTATCAGTGTCTTTCAACGCAGCGACCAAAGTCGGCAAGATTTGATCTGGTGGCAACTCCAGTTCGACGAGTGCCTCAATGGCGTTCGCACGAACATAATGGTCTGCGTCTTTCGTCGCAGCAATAAGAGTCGGCAATGCCGCGACGGCCGGCGGGCCGAATTTCCCCAATGCTCGTACGGAGTAGTACCGCACATATTGGTCTTGATCGCCCACCGCAGTGATCAGCGCAGGTATGGTTGCAGCAGCGAGTTCTCCGACGTCGTCGCAGATAATCATGATAACCCGTGTCCGAAAGCGCGGGTCGTTCTCCTTCAATGCTTGAATCAGGAGTGCCGTCAAGGCATCGAAGTCGCGCGCCTTGAAGATCGCATCCAACGCTTCGTGTTGTTTCTGGAACGAGTCAACGTCGCGAATTCCATCAATAAATACTTCGAAGGTTTTTTTCGCGTCAGGTCTGACCGCGATTGCCGCCTGCAGCAACCTTTGACGAAGTGCTTTTTCGCGTGCGATATCTTCAGGCCTGTCGCCCAACCGTCTGCGGTAATATTCAATGTCGGGATTCGAATCGTAAATGTCATTCAGTTGGATGCGGTTGAGCTTCCGCCAGTTTTCATTTCCGTGCTGTATTCCGTAAGCCGAAATGAAGGTGAACGTCTCCCAATGCCAATCGCGGACGAAGACCGCTTCGAGTCGCGAAAGCTGCTGCCCTTTCGGTTCCGCGACTTTGCCGTAGACCCGCACCAGACTCAGCGGCGCGAATTGATGTCCGATTCCCTCCACGATTGCGTGAAAGTCTCCCGAGCCGTTGAACGACACTGCCATGATATGGGAGTCGGTCAGGCCGTCGAAGTACTTGTGCTCGACGGTGAGCACGGTCTGCTGCTTCGCTTGATCTTCAACGATCGCGCGCACAATCCCAAACCAGCCCACATACTTTCCGGCCTTTTTACTGATGTCATGCTCGTCGTCGTGTCCGCCGGTCGTTTTCTCAGACTCATCCAGCCTTTTGAAGAAGGGAGACTCGGTCTTGCTCGCGGCATATAAACTCGTGCCAAGTTCACCTTCCGACGCCTTGGGTTTGACTCGAACATGCTCGACAACAGTACGATTTGCCGCTTGTGATTCATCCGCCAGACATCGCGCCGCGAGTCCGGCGATCAAGACCACGCTGAGAAATCCTAAGATGCGACTCATGGTTTTCATGGTTGACTCCTTTCCCGAATCAAGTGACCGATGGTTGGCGGATGGGATCATGATACAGCCACAGATGATTTAAAGCGGTTTAACCTTGCGCGTTCCTGTTTCTGAACTTCGTACTCGTGCTCATAATCGAAACCATAATCGAGATTTCGCAGGGTCGATTACGACAAATCCGGCACATCCAAAGTTAAACCGCTATCGCTTCCTGTCCTTACAACTTTGTCCCGTTCACCTTCACCCATGGTGTAAACGCCCCCATCCCGTGGTGCTGCACTTTGCGTTTCCAGATTTTGTTACCACAGAAAGCGAACAGTGTGTCCCCGTCCTTGCCACCGAGGCAGACACCGGTCACGCGACTTCCATCAGGAACGGGCAGAATGACCTGCGTGGGGCCATCGTCGGCGCTGATCTGGATGCCGCTGCGGGTGGCAATGAACTGCCGGCCTTCCAGTGAGTAGCACGTCGATTCCGCACCGGCGTCGTCGTCCCAGTCGGCAACGTGCAGGTGAAAGAATCGCTCCTTGTTGATGAGAGTTCCGTCTTCATTGATCTGGTAACTATAGACCCATTTCGAGTGGCCTTCGGCGACGGACAACAGCCATTGATCGGGGCGGTAAGCCATGCCTGTCGCGAACTTGATGCCCGAATCCACCAGGGTCTTCTTCCCGCCTCGGATCAGCCAGACACTGCCCGGCCCGTGCGGTTTGTCACCATTCGTGGTGACGTACAGGCTGCCATCAGGCCGAGCAAGAATGGAATGGCCGAGGATCTCGTCCATGACGACGCTCCCCTTTCCTGCCGCATCATAGCGCATCAGCTTGCCCGATTGTTCGGAGATACTGAAGACCGTGCCGTCCGGGCCGACCGTGACACAGTGGGCCTGTCCGGCATCCGCGACGAACTCGGCGACCTTCCCGTCCAGACCGATCCGGTGGATCCGGTTGTTGGAGGTATCCGCGAAGAACACTTCACCAGTTGCGTTGCACGCAGGACCGCGGGTGCTTTTGAACCCCTCGGCGACGAGTTGCCAGTCCTCACCGGCGATGAAAATTTCCTGGGCACGCGGGGCACTGGGGCCAGCCTTGACTCGCTCGGGCCACCCTCGCCACAAGTACGCCATGGCCTCGTGCCAGTTCTCCATATAACCAGCGACGTGCGGACCATCGATGACGCGATAGCGATAGTCATAGCCTGAAAACTTGAGCGCCTTGTCCATCTCCTGATCCAGCAGGAACCAGTCCCCCGCGGCATTCTCCATGTCTTTCGTCGCCGTCGTCAGGAACGCGCGGATTGGTTTCGCTTCGAACTTGCGGACCATCGTCGGAAACTCATGTCCGCCGCGAAATGCCACCCAACTGCCGCTCGCCGCATACACGCGACTGAAGGCATCGGGTCGATTCCAGGCCGCTGTGAACGCCGCGATGCCACCGCTGCTGCCTCCGACCATGCAGCGGTCATTGCCATCGGTCGAGA